>CASBQA010000084.1 GCA_949127635.1 Nostocales cyanobacterium PMM_0069
AATTTGACGAGACCATTCTTTTTTACCATCAAACTGTCCCTCTTAATTAGCTGTCTAATAACCATACAGTATTGTCAATAAGAACCCTTTTTTTTGAGAGGGTCTGTTACTTCAATCCCCCTGGGAGTAATACTTTCACCATTCTTGTCGCCCCCTCAAGCCTTTGGGATTTGCTGATAAAAGTAAGATATTTCGAGTTTGTGTATGATAAATGCTCATTAGAAAGATAAATTTTTAAAGAGCAACAGCGCGAACAGGGTGAGTATGGAACTTCTCTCCAAACCCTACGGTGTACACACAAGTCATCGAATTCCCCAAAATCTTGAAAAACCTCACCCTGTCCGTTCCGGACATCCCTCTCCTTAGTAAGGAGAGGGAAAGATTTTAGCGTAGCTAAAAGCGAGGGTGAGGTTTTGAGCGAGATGTGTGTACACCGTAGGGGGGAGAGGCTTAAAAAATTAACTTTGTCATATTGGAAATAACTTTAGCATCTCGTGCAATCCTGTAATGATGCACGCTCTGAAAATTGCTCATGCTATCTGCACTACACAGACGAATCAAATGGCTGTGGAAACCCTTTGAATTGCAACCGGGTAAACCCGCGATCGCTTTAGGATTGCGAACTGCTTTGGCATTGTGTGTTCCAATTATATTGGGACTTTTTAGCGATCGCATCACTTGGGGTACAACGGCAGCTTTAGCAGCCCTCTATGTCAGTATTGCCGATGTGGGTGGTGCTTATAGAGACCGAGCCATTGTCTTGTTTGCCGCAATGATTGGTGTGGCTGTGGCTATGCCTTTAGCTGCTGTTGTCGGTTCTAGCTGGTGGTTGGCAATAATAGCAACGTTTCTCTGGGTGTTTGTAGCGGGGTTGATGGGATTGTATGGCAACTCTGCCAATATAGTTGGCTTTGTCACCTCGATGATGTTTGTTGTATCGATTGGCGCACCGATTCCACCGACAATATTACAACGATTAGCGCTGTGTGTAGCTGGTGGCAGTTGGGCAATGATATTGTCTTTGGGGCTGTGGGTAGTACACCCCTATAAACCTGTCCTCAAAGCTGTTGCTAAATGCTACCTCAACTTAGCTGCCTTGATAGAGCAAGCTAGTCAGTTCAACCGAGATGGAATTTCACCGCGACAGCGCTTACGCGAGATGGTACTTTTACAGGATGCGGTGACACGGGATATAGAAACAGCCCGCAAAGTTTGGTCAGCAGTCCGCTACTCGCGTCAAGGGGCAAGTTGTCGGGGCATTCAACTATTAGTTTTACTTCAAGATGCAGGTCAATTAATGACTATCGTGGTAGCTTTAACAGAGACGCTGGAGGTTGTGGCAGAACATCCACGATTAGCTTTGTTAGAAGTGGAAATTCAGGAAGCTATGCAGCAACTCGTCAATGCAATGCATATATTAGCTTCGGCGATCGCATCTGGTGGAGAGACGACAATACTACTCACAGAACTCGATAGGGCGATCGCCACTTTAGAAAGCAAGCGGCAAAATCTGCAAACTCAACATTATCAACATACCTATGACTATTACGGGTTAATAAATATCCGCAAGATAGTTAGTAGTATGCAAGCTCTTACAGAACAATTACATACAGATGTAGATATTGCTGCACAACTACAAAATGAGCGAAAAATCAGCGTTACACAACCTGATATTAATAAATTGACGGTTTGGGATCGTAACTCAATTCTCAATACTTTACGGGATAATCTGACGTTGCGCTCAACGGGTTTGCGTCATGCTTTACGCTTAGGATTGAGCGCAGCACTTGCGATCGGCATAGCAGATTGGCTACAAATTCCTAGAGGAAACTGGGTTGCGCTGACGGTACTTGTCATCTTGAAGCCGAACTTTGGCGGGACGTGGAAGACGGCAATACAACGGGTAGGTGGTACAATTCTGGGGGGAATCCTAGCGGTTTTCTTAGCTTCTTTAATACACAATCACCTACTGCTATTAGGAAGTATGTTTGTGTTGACAGTCATCGCCTTTGCTTTGAAACCATTAAACTATGGTTTATATGTCTTATTACTCACTCCCTTAATTATCTTACTACTCAACATTACTAATACAGGTAACTGGGAAATTAGCTTGGTTCGGATCTTCGACACATTAATTGGTGGTGGATTGGCTTTGATTGGTGGGTATTTACTATTTCCTAGTTGGGAACGTCAGCAATTACCTGTGCAATTAGCGAAAACGATCCAAGCTGATCTTATCTACTTTCAACAAGTTATCGCTACCTATATCGATTCCAGCCTAAATATTAACTCCATTCCAGCAATACGACATCGAGCAGCTTTAGAAAATGCCAATGCTACAGCAGCTGCACAGAGACTGCTGAGTGAACCTCGTCATTTACAGGGAGCGGTGGAACCTGTAATGACTTTGCTTGCCTACACGCGCAGCTTTTATAATTCAGTCACAACCTTAACTGAACATTTGCGAGAATTTAGCGGACAGTACCCAATGCCCGGTTTACAATTATTTGAAACTGCAATAATTCAGGTTTTAGAGAATTTGGTAGATGTTTTGCAACACAACCAGCCACTCCAGCCATTACCAAATATCGATACGCTTTTAGAAGAAATTCAAGACCACATCCAGCAGCTACACACAAATCGGATGGCAGAACTGACAACACGTCGCCATGAGATAACTCCTACATTGCAAGCTGTGCGAGACAAAACTGTGATCTCTACAGAAGTAGCTAGAATTGCCCATGAAGTCTGTATTATGCACGGAGCGATCGCACGTTTTCAAGCCTCTGTATGAGGATAATATCGTGTCCGGCTACGAAATCACCTATTTGGCTGAAAAGCGATCGCACCTCTCTAGTTGCCAAGACTTTGTTATGTGATAATTTATGCAGATATTTTGAGATTGAAAGATTAAGTTTTATATTTCACTGTAGGAAGATGGCGACCAACATAGCCAATAATGACTTTGCCTGGTTTGACTGCAAAGAAATGAA
Organism: Nostocales cyanobacterium PMM_0069; assembly: GCA_949127635.1. Lineage (GTDB taxonomy): Bacteria > Cyanobacteriota > Cyanobacteriia > Cyanobacteriales > Nostocaceae > Hassallia. Next base: position 2,994 of record CASBQA010000084.1, read on the forward strand.
TTCGCCAGTTGCAAAATCTTAATTTGACATGCCGTTCAAATAGACGAGCTTTGCCATCAGGACAACTAAAAGTTCTTTCTTTACCATATTTATTAAGGGTCGGTTCACTCTCTCCAGATTCATCAAGAGCATAACCTTCTACATTAAATGCTCCAGTGTTCCAGTTTTTGCAACAGTTTTGAAGCTCAAATAATGTTTTGACAACAGGTTGTAGTTCTAATTGTCCAGCACGGATATTGTACAACTGCTTACTAACAATATTACAGAATTCTAGATTGGGAAATAATTCCTCTCTCCGATTCCAAACATCCTCACCATCAATAACACCAGTGCGAATACGATTTTGAATTTTATAAGCGTGTTCCTGCACATGGTTGCTACGACTAGCATGGATAATCTCTACAATTTCGTGGATTATTTGTTCATCTTCATCAAGTCGTCTGGCTTCTATTTCTATGCGACTACAATCCCAGCATTCTTCTGAAAGCAAGCTGACTGCAATTGTATCAAGTACATAAGCAATACCAAGCCCAAGAGCCATTTCTCCCTGGTGGCGAAATTCAGACAAGCTAGAATTATTTTCAATATCTTGGATCTCGGAATTTCCAGTATCGCTTGAAAAAGGAGCTTTAGTTGCAAGAGTCTTGATAAAAACTCGCTCAACTTGATCTGCATCATTAAACCAGCGACCCAGAGGATAGTCAGGTGCAAGTATTATTGTATGGAAATTTTCTTTAGTGCGAAGATTTACCTTCACTCCCTGAGCTTTAACTGCTTTTATCATCTTAATTAGCTCAGACATTCTTTGCTGTGCTATTTGCTCATTTGAAGCAGGATTCCGCAGAGACAGTTCATTTAATATTAAGTCAAAATCCACGTCCTACTCCCCCGCAGGCTCAAGTAAAACATCTAAACTTTTTTCCCATTCATCGAAGAACCCATCGGGCCATTTGTCAATTCTGCCGTTTCTATCAATACGTGGTGATACTACTTCTGTAACAGCTTGCCCTTGTTTTTCTTGACGCTGAAAATAATGTAACTGAACATCATCTGGCTTAAGTTTTCCACCATGAACTGCAAGACGAATACCATTTAAAACATGATCGCTGTGAGTTTCAATTACAACTTGAATACCACAACTAGCTGCAAGCGATAATAACTCACCCATCTTGACTTGCCCTTTAGGATGTAGATGAGCCTCTGGATTTTCAATTATAATTAATGTACCTGGGTTAGACGCTAATACTGCCACAATAATCGGTAATGTATAGCTAATTCCAAATCCGACATTAGTAGTACGATAGGGGTTACTATCCCCATAAAAATATTGCAAACTCATCAAACCTATATCTGAATTTGAGTTGATTTTAATCCTTGTACCAGGACTCACTTCTCTCATCCATCCTTCAACCTGGCTGCTAAGAGCGTTAGATTTTGCCATCGGATGTCTTAGTTTACTTTGAAGAACATCTTTATCTTGATTAATTGCTAAAAAATGTGCTGTGTATTCTCCTTTAGTGCCTACCTGTCCTAGTCGTCGCGCTTGATAATCTGACATATCATAAGATGTTCGTGGACCGAGACGTTCTGCCTGTAAGTAGTGAAATCTTTTATTAAAAAGACTTAATTTGTAGACACCAGGATCAACTGATAAGGATTGCGTATCTAAAGTATTTAAAACATCTGCATCTGTCTTAATTTGGTCATAGCTAAAATGCCAAATCCCTTTTTTATCATTATTCCAAATAATCTCAAAACCAAGATAATCCTCTTTTGCTCTTTCACAAAATGCATCTTGAGCATTACCAATACGCACTAATTCACCGTTCAATGCTAAACCGACATTTGGCAATAATTCTTGTTGATAAGATTGACGTAGCAAAAGTAAGGATTGGAGTACAGAAGATTTTCCCGTACTATTTAAACCCGAAAGTAAAGTTAGTGGTTTAAATTGTAGTAACTGATTTTCAAAAGCTTTGTAATTTATCAACTTAAGAGAATTAATCATGATAATACTTCTTGGATAATTTTCTCTACTGTTTCAAATCTATGTTCTATTTTATTTGCTGCTTGAGATATTGATATTAGAAAATCTACATCGTTATCTACATATTTAACAAACGTATTTATTAATTTTTGCTTTCTGTCTTTTAATATTTGAATATCTTTAGTATCCAGTTTTCCCAAATTTACCGACCAAACTTCAAACAAGGATTTATTAATTGGAAACTTTCTTTTATTTTTATGGGAAATTTTACGAAAGGCATTATTACCAAAAATATCAAACGCCGCAATCATCGCTTTTTTGAAT
>CASBQA010000085.1 GCA_949127635.1 Nostocales cyanobacterium PMM_0069
ATAATGTTAGGACGAATATAGCAAGGACTTAAATTAAGTTTGCCAGTTCTAAAATCTTGATCTTCCAACTTAATTTCATAGTCTCTACCTGGTTTACTGGTGATCGGACAAATGATAATATTATTACCGTCTGATTCGGCAACAATCAAAGCAGGTCGTTTTTTAGTCGCTGATGCATCAGAAAATGGGAAAGGAACTGAAATCACATCCCCTTTTATAAGATTTTCTATAGGTCTTTCCAAGCTTCATCTTCCTCTGGATCAAGCCAAATTTTGCTAAGTGATGACTCACTCAACTCTAGAAAATCTTTCACTAATGCTTGCGAATCATCTAGATTGCTAGCTTGTAAACTCTGAATTTTTTCCAGTGATAGTCCTGTCAGTTTTGCTACTTGAGCTAAATCAATTTTTTCTCGCAACATATTGAGTGCGACTTGGGTTAACCCCTGCTGCAAACCCTCTTCCCATGCTTCGCGTAACGTTGGGGCTTTAATTACAGAATCCATGATTGTTAGTTCGTTGCGCTCTGCTTCAATAATACCTGGAATATACAGTCAATTATAGTTTTAGCCTACAGTGTTTCTTAAAACGCATTGGAGCCGGCTATTATCTAGAAGCTACGCGATACCAAAAAATGTGGGAACCCGCTTAGGCACTACGAAAAGCTTCAGGCTTCTTAGTACACACAATCCCTAAAATATGCGATCGCACGACTGGCAGCGTGAATAAACCCTAAAGTCAATGCCAATCATTATATCCATCCTAGACGTTTTTTCACATCTGATACATTTATTACTGCTGCAACTAATTTATAACAAAATTGTTGATTTTTTCCTGAGGGGATGAAAGGTTCCCCTAAGCTAATTGTTAGTAAAAACTGCTCAGAATCAAAGTTCTCAAGTTCAAGTTCTTCTATTACTTCTTGACAAGAATATATTTTCTGTTGCAACCGCTCTATTTTAGATTGCCAGATAGGATCAGTAATCGGTAAATCGTAGAAAGTTCCCCTAAGGTAGAACTTAGCCCTGAATTTTTTCTTATTTTGGTAATTAGAATATTCCCATTGGAGTTTTTGGGGCTTTATCAAAGCTAATGAAGACTGAGCCGCTAATTTTTTGAGATCATCATAGCATACTTGCTTATCTGAACCAGCTAAAAGTTCCGTAGAGACATAGTGCTTCTTAATCTCTGGGTTTAAAAGGTTTTGAGCTTGTTGTAGAGTTGTAATTCCTACTCTTTCCCATGATTTAGTGGAATCGATTATCCAATTTTCAGGTTGGTGACATTTTGGATCAGGTTTAACACATGGAATTTTTATAATGTCAAAAATATGAGGCTCACTGCTATCTTCTAGAGTGTAATGTTCTGGATCTAGAGCGCCATCTGTTTTATTGGAAACTGGACGAAGCCATCCTGAACCATCTGTTTTGAGACCCGCGATACACATTCCCCCAAGTTTAATAGATTTGGCAAGGCAGATAATTTCAAAAGTTTGCATTTTTAACTTCTACTTTAAACCTTGGTATACATTATGTTTAAAGGTGATGTATTTTAATACTTGTGTCTAGTTTCCGTTGCAAGTACTCAGCAACTAAACGACGATGACAATGATGGGGTTTTGCCTCACTACACAGCAGACAACCTCCATCCAGAATATTTGTAGAAACCTTTTTTTCAATTTGTCGCTCTATAATTAGTTGATGAAACTTATCTTCATACGTATCCCAGTTTATTCGCTTCTTTTTATAGTCGTCAAGAATGTCTTTCGTTGGAGCTAGATCGAGAATATGGATATATTCAATTCCCCCAGTCTTACGAAGAAAGTACTCCAAATCTTGCTTTTTTGCAAACCCAGCAAGTTGTGAAACATTGTTAAGTCGAGTGTCAATAACTCGCCTAACGCCAGCTTGGAGAAGTGTTTCAAAGAACTGCTCTGCTTTTTTCTGTGTAAAACCAATAGTAAATAGATTAACTAGCTCGCTCATGAGATTGCTCTTGCTCTGTATATCTGTGTTCTATATACGCTATTTTCTCACTTTGAAGCTGATATGCTTTTTGAATTAACTCTTCACGTAGAAGAGGTTTAGCTATAGTATCTATGTGTCTATAATTTGTATTGTAAGGATTGATGTCAAACAGAGAAAGCTGTTGTCCAGACTGATTATCATCATCTGAATCTTTAGATAGAGACAACAATTTTTCTAGATTGTGTATCTTTAGTAATCTTGCTTCTAAGCAATCATGTGACTCTAGTTCACCATTCTTATGAATATGCTGAATTTCTAAGCCAGTCTTTTTCAAAGGTGGGCATACCAAAATAGCTCTGTGACAGACGATTGGATCTTGTTCGGCGCACATCAAAGTAATTTCATATTCTTCAGTACCCTTGATAAGACGATTTAACCCTGTGGCAAAAGCTTGTGTTGCAGAAATCAAATCATAGCGAGCCATACCCTCTACGTAACAGTTTCTATCATTGGGACGGGCACCGAGGTTATTACCAAGAGGAACATATGCAATATTCGCATTTTTCAGTGCAGTTTTTAAAGAACCTTGATTGAAGTGTGGAAATCTACGGCTATAAGGGCTAGAGCGTACATCTGCAACAGCATTAATTCTATATCGCTTCAACAGTTTGATAAAAGTTTCAACTGAATGATTTGAGTGCCCAATAGTGAATAATTTCATAAGTTATCATCAGTCATTATCATAAGGGGTCATATATTTTAATCGTAACTTAAGGCGTTACGGCTGTAATGATAGTCCAATTAAGAATAACTAAGCAAACAATCGGGACTGAGAATAAACTCAGCCCCGATAAAAAAGCGGGCTAACGGCTAGAAAACCTAGTTAACCCGAAAAGAAGAAGGGAACGCGCAACAGAAATACTATTGCAATACCAACTTAACGTTGGCATTTTGCAGACCGCGCTGTTTTACTTCAGCCAATGTTTTGTTAACGGCATACTTTTGGTTGATCGAGTTGATCAACTCGGTCTGATTGTGCTTCTTAGCGACGCCCCACAGGTCAGCAATTAGGTCAAAGGAACCATCGCTGTTGCGAGACCAACCTAAATCATATTCGCCTTCCAACACAGCAACGATGTCAGAGCGAACACGTTGACCGTTGTAACCACGAACATCAGCTTCTGTCTTTGTGCTGATACCGAGGTCACGCAAGGAAGCTTTGAGGATTTCAGCGTCGGTGATTTTGGTACGGAGAGTGCTAAAATGAGACATTTGGGTTTCCTCCAGAGAGAAGATTGGGAAAAACGACAACGGTTAGTTTTAGGCACAGCCGCGTATATCAGGACGCGGCTTTTTTCTTAACTGCTAGCTTAGAGCTAGCCTTTGCCCCCGTGTTATCAGGGGAAAGCTTTTAGAACTCCATTCGCTGATATTCAGCTACGGAGGATGCTGCGGGTCTTGCACGCTGTCTAGCCCAGTCCCTAAGGGCTGTGACTTGTTCTTGCATCGTTCGTGACAGCGGCAGTGTTGCCTTCAGTGCAGCAATAATATCTAACTGGGTGAACTCGCGCTCTTGGGCAAAAGCTTCGTACATTGCCGCAACGATCGCTTGTTCAATTTCTGCTCCAGAAAAGCCATCGGACATCTTGGCTAGTTGTTCCAAGTCGAATCGAGTTATGTCTTCCCGGCGTCTGGTTAGGTGAATCTTGTATATATCTTGTCGTTCTTCGGGTGTAGGCAAATCGACAAAGAATATTTCATCAAAGCGTCCTTTCCTCAAGAACTCCCCAGGTAAGCGTTCAACTCTGTTTGCAGTTGCCATCACGAATACTGGAGATTTTTTCTCTTGCATCCAGGTGAGGAAAGAACCGAAAATCCGGTTGGAAGTGCCGCCATCGGAATCACCAGAACCACCACTACCAGCGAAGGATTTATCTAATTCATCGATAAATAGAATTGCTGGAGAAATCGATTCTGCTGTCTTCAATGCGTTACGTAGGTTAGCTTCACTTCGACCCACCATTGAGCCGTCATAAACTCGTCCCATATCTAAGCGCAACAGGGGTAAACCCCACAGCCTAGAAGTTGTTTTGGCTATCAACGACTTACCACAACCAGGAACTCCCAAAATTAACATTCCTTTCGGTTGGGGCAAACCATACTCTCTTGCTCTTTCTGTGAAAGCATTTGAGCGTTGCTTAAGCCACTTTTTCAACTCTTCTAAACCGCCTACAGCGTCAATGGTTGCATCTTCTTCGATGTATTCTAATATCCCATTGCGGCGAATTAGTTGCTTTTTCTCAGATAAAACTATGTCTACTTCATCTTCCGTTAAACGCCCGATAGTTACCTGTGCCTTTCGGTAGACTTTTTCGGCTTCATCTTTAGTTAAACCTAAAGCTGCTCTAAGAAGCTTTTCTCGCGCTTCTGTTGTTAGCCGCCGTCCACGATTTTGGTCTAGATGCTGAGTTAATACTTTGTTTAACTCTGCCATATCTGGTAACTGAAAGTCGAGTACTACAACTTCTTTTTCCAGTTCTATAGGAACTTGCTGCATTGGCGACATCAAGATGATGGTTTTTTGCGTTCCCTTAAAGCTGGCGATCGCATCTCTTAACGATCTTGTTGTTGCTGGCGCATCAATAAACGGATGTAAATCTTTAAGAATAAATATACTTGGTTCTTTTTGCCGGATTATCCACTCAATCGCCGCTTCTGGAGAAACGGTATTATGTTGAGTTACATTCCGGGGTTGCCCATACTCCACGATGCCGTGAGTTACTGTCCATACATAAACTCGTCGCAGAGGCTTTAAAATTTGGGCGATTGTGGAGATTGATTGCTCTGCCCGCTCTTCCTCGGAGGTCACAAGGTAGATTAAAGGGTATTGAGCTTGAATGAGGATATTTAGCTCTTCTTTCATACTATCGACCTACGTGAGACCTTATAAAGACAGTAATGACATCATTGGTAATGGCAACCGACGAATTATGAATGTAATATTCCGGTTCTTCCGCTCTAGCAAGGAACTAATTCTTCCTCACCTTTGGGAGAAACTTCGTCCTCATCCATTTTCTTGACGGGTAAATGCTCTTGAGTTATTCCTGCTTGATTGCTATTAGCTACCAATTCTCTGTCGCGTAAGACTAATGAACTATCACAACTGGGACAGGAATAAACTCTATGAGTTCGTCCATAAGAAGAAGTTTCTACTTCTTCAACTAATTCTGAATTTGCCAGGTAAAAAACGAGGGCACGTTCTGCAAGTTCTGACATAGGTTCAGAATCTACTGCTGAACGAATTTTCAGTTTCCTGTGTAGTTCTGGCGACAAATATAAAGTAACCTTCTGCTTCGTTTGCATATAACTGTTGTTGGTCTTACCCGGGTATGTATTTCACGATATAGGCTTAGTTCTAGCTTGTCAAGATGGCAAAACGTTTTGACGCCAATTTTGTTACATTTCTTTACTTTAGACAAAAACCTAATTTAATGCAAATGTAGATTGACGAGAAAATTTTAGCTGTTTTGTTACACAAGCTAGGTAGACTTCACAGATATTGCTACTGTTTTGTTAAGTCGGAAGCTATGGAGCATAAGTCTTTCATGAGTTGATTTTCGGGCTGAGGCTCTGAGTATTTACATTCATTAGGGAACCAGGTAAAAGGTGTAACAATGTCTACCGCGACTAAAAGCTCTAGAAAACGAAAAACTTATGCGATCGCCTCCAAGATTGGCAAAGCGATCGCCTTATCGTTAATCTTATGCGGCTGTAATGCGCCCAGTTTCATCAACTCCGGTGTCACATGGAAAACTTATACTAATTCCCGTTATGGCTTTGAATTTTTATATCCCAGCACCTGGACTTCTTTACCACCGCCAGAAAATAATGATGGCATAGCCTTCGTTTCACCGCAAAATACGAGAGTAGAAATTCGCGGTTGGGCGGGTAATAAACTACCAGATGCCATAATTAGAGATAAAAACGCGAAAAAAACGATAAATCCCAACTTTAAAACGAACCAAGGAGTATCTGGAGTGCTGGAGGTAGAAGTTGGTAGCCAAGAAAGTTCAATGACACTGACATTAACAACTCCTCAAGTGAAATATTATTGGCAAGGGCGATCGCCAGCGTCCGAATTTAGCAATTATTATCGCGTGTTTTACTATATCGCCCAGGAGTACCGTGTTTCTGAACAAGAGTGGTGAGGGAGATGAGGGAGATAAGGGAGATAAGGGAGATAAGGGAGATAAGGGAGACAAGGGAGACAAGGGAGACAAGGGAGACAAGGGAGACAAGGGAGACAAGGGAGACAAGGG
>CASBQA010000086.1 GCA_949127635.1 Nostocales cyanobacterium PMM_0069
GCTGGGATAGACGATTAAAAGTTATACCAATTCTATGTGAGGTTGCGCTTTATTGCCCACAGAAAGAGAAGCCTGGGGCTAAACGAACAAAGCCCACCTGCGTGGGCTAAATTAGAGGCAACTTCATATATAAATGGTATTAGAAATTGTAGAGACGTTACAAAAAAAACGTCTCTACTTAACTAATTTATTAAATTATATTTCATGCAAAAATCTTATTACGAAACTAGCTTGGCTGAATATAGCAATTCCTTGTCAGCGATCGCACTCCTGAAGCAACATCGACCATATTTGGAAATGATCCCCAGTTTACGCCGTCCAGATGAAAGCGTTATCACTATTCCTCTGCCAATTGTCCGTCTTTGCAACACCTCAGCAGAAAAAACGACTATTTGTCTAGCTTGTGATGTGGCAATTTTAATGTGTGACCCTGAGTGGAAAATCAAAACCGGTGTGGAAATTTTAGTTTTTATTCATCGTCCTCACGAAGATTTTTCTGAGTTATTAGGACGCTGGCGACAAACTCAAATTTGCCTAGATAAAGAATATCAGTGGCTCATGCCTCCCCGCTACAATCATATTTTGAATGATGGAATAAATAGTATATATCCCTTGTTTGTAGTGTTTGCAGAGACACCAGAACACATTAAGCGCGGTCTTGTCGGCGCATGTCTGCCATTTATAATTCAAACACCAGAATCACTGCCTGAGGAAAATATGTTAGAAATTTTCTCTCCAGAAAGTCCATGAATTTATACCAATTTTATGTGAGGCTGCACATAACGCCCTCAGGCTGGAAGCCTGGGGCTAAAGGAACGAAGCCCACCTGCGTGGGCTAAATTAGGCGCATCTTCATAGAGAAATGGTATTAGTACAGCGATCGCATTAATACGATCGCAGATTTCTCCATTATCTGCACAACTTATATCATGTCCGCTTGATTACTTACACTTAAGCGCAGAACCCCAAAGAGCCAAAGCTGTGCTTTGTCTCCCCTCCCCGCCTGCGGGGAGGGGCTGGGGGTGGGGTGTTAGGTCTTGTTTTCTGGTAACGAGTGCGTAAGTCCTTAAGAACTTATGCAAAACTGTACTTGGATTTACTAGAATAACCTAGTTACGCTCGCAATGACAGGCTTTGAATTATTTATTGGAACAATCATATATTCTTTCTTTATTCCTCGCTCAAGTCAAAATTAACCCGCTCGTAAATCTCCTGCAAGGAAATTTGGAAATCGAGAGAATTTAATCCTAAAATTGCATCTTCCCCTTCATATTCCTTAAAAATCCATTCTCCGGCTGCTTTTTTAGCAAATTGTTCCACGGAAAAATTATATTGGTCAATCATAATATATTCCTGAAAGTTAGGAATTGAACGGTAATATTTAAATTTGTCTGTTTTGTCATAATTTTTAGTAGATTTTGATAAAACTTCAACTATTAACAATGGGTTAGTTATCTTTGTTGTACCAGTTCCTTCATAAACAGGTTCACCTTTGATGACCATAATATCGGGGTAAGTGTAGATACGATAATTTGGTATCCATAACTTGACATCAACCATGTATATGTCATAATCTTGACCTTGCACCGTAGAAGGAAATTTTCTGCAAAAATTAAGTGCAATTTTATTGTGGTTGGTTGTACCTCCTGGCATGAGTCTAATTTCTCCATCTATATATTCACTTCTGTCTTCTGCTTGTTCTTCTAATTCCAGATATTCTTCTACAGTGTAAAAGCGGCTTTCTATTTGGGAAATCATGATGAATTACCTCATATATACTAGATTAATTTAAATATAGATTTTTTTGTCATGAATCTGTATGGAGATGGTGCATTATATCATATCCGGTTAATTAAGACTAATAAAAACATCGTAACCTTCGTAAAGACGTTCCGTCGGAACGTCTCTACAATATATGTCATTTGCCGGACATGATATTACGCTTTGCTAACACACCCTACGGTTATTCCATAAAATCAGGTCGCGCTTGGTGATTTAACTTCAGCTTTTCTTCTAACGTTGTCCAATCTTCTTGCTCAATTATGTTAATTAAATCGTCCATTTTGTGACGATATTGTTGTAGAGAATTGAGCAATGCTTCACGATTATATCGCGCCATCATTAAGCCTAATTCAGGATTTCCGCCACCGACGCGACTTGTATCTCGAAAGCCGGAACTTGCAAATTTTTTCGCTAATTCTAATACCTCTGAGTCAGTTTCACTCATGCAAGCAGCAATCAAGGAACCACTAACCATGACTGGTAAATGAGAAATCCAACTAACAGCGCGATCATGTTGTTCTGGGTGACAATGGTAAATATTTGCGCCAAGCGATCGCACAATTTTTTCCACAACTTCAACTGCATAAGTTGGTGTTGTCGATATCGGTGTTAACACATAAGGCTTATTGACAAATAAATCACTTTCTCGCGCTTCTATTCCATTATCTGTGTTTCCTGCCATTGGATGACCGCCAATAAAGTTATGCCAAAGTGGAGAAAGCGCTCTAACTATCGGTGCTTTCACTGAACCGACATCAGTAACAATTGTAGAAGGCGACAAATAAGCGATTAATTCCTCAAATTTGGGAACAATAAGCGCTAGAGGTGTGCAAATAAATACCACATCTGCTGCTGACAGGAGGCTCAAGTCAACTGAAGCCTCGGAAACGCTACCGAGGGCGATCGCTTTAGAACAAGTCGATTCACGACGGCTGACTCCTAAAACATCATGTCCTTGCGATCGCAAATCCCAACCCAAAGAGCCACCGATCAGTCCCAATCCTAAAATACCAATTTTCATCTGTGATTTTCACATTGCTTTTACATAATTTCTACATATACCAACTATTAGCGTCGGCATTCGAGGGGTGACATTCATGACTGTAGAGGAATTACTGGAAAAATACGCTTTCGGAGTCATAAACTTTAGTGGTGTTGACCTTTCGGAAGCGAATCTGAGTGGTATCAAACTCAGTGGGGCGAATTTCACCGAAGCTAACTTAAGTGTAGTCAACCTCAGTGGTGCAAATCTCAGTGAAGCAAATTTAAGCTATGCCAAGCTGAATGTAGCAAGATTGAGTGGCGTTAATCTCAGCGACGCCATCTTAAACGGTGCCTGTCTCAACGTCGCAAATTTAATTCGCGCTGATCTCAGTCGCGCTCAACTTAGGTTTGCAACGCTGATTCGCACCGAGTTAATTCGTGCTAATCTCAGTCACGCTGACCTTTCGGAAGCAAACCTCAGCAGCGCCGATTTACGAGAAGCGACACTGCGTCACACGGTACTTTGTCGTGCTAATTTGAGTGAGGCGAACTTGAGAGGTGCTTTTTTGACCCAAGCCAATTGTGAGCAAGCTAATTTCAATGCCACTGACCTTAGTCGTACCGATTTGAGTAGTGCTAATTTCCGAGAAGCCGAATTCAAACAGGCAAATCTGAAAGCTGCTAACCTGAAAGGAGCTAACTTGAGTGGTGCGAATCTGCGATGGGCAGATTTAAGCGGTGCGAATCTGCGATGGGCAGATTTAAGCGAGGCAAAATTGAGTGGAGCAAACTTAATTGGCGCAGACTTGAGCAATGCTAATTTAACCAACGCGAGTTTGGTACACGCCGATTTATCAGAAGCTAAATTAATTAAGGCAGAATGGGTAGGCGCAGATTTAACGGGAGCAACTTTAACTGGGGCAAAACTTTACGCTACTTCACGATTTGGTTTAAAAACCGAAGGTATAACTTGCGAATGGGTTGATTTGAGTCCGACAGGCGATCGCTCAATTATCCAAAATTTTACCTCTGTTGACTCACCAGACTTTTTTAACGAAACTCCGCCGACAATCCGGATTATCGTAGATGCGACTCTAGAATCAGAAGCACATTTTGCCCTTGCTGGCGCTTATTATCAAATAGCCCAGCAATATCGGCAACTCAGACAACCCCCCAGTATAGAAATCGGACGACGCCGGACTGTTTTGACTTTTCGATTAGATAGCGACGAAGCTTTATTTCCCACAGCTTACATTGCTATTCTACCTTTTAAAGATGCCGCAACTACCCAAAGAAATATTCATGCAGCTGTAGAAATAATTAATCGTGAAGATATCTCTGCCAGAGTAAATAAGAGCGATCACACTAAGCAATTATCTGCTTTGATAGAAGAAGCTAGAAATAATGCCGATGTAATTAGACAAATGCAAAAAAATCTCGAAATAGCAGCAAAATTAAACTTCTTCCAAGCACCAACTCAAACTATATTAACAAATTCCAGCGCTCACACTCTCATTGTGCATGACCATCCCAATTTTGGAAAAAAATTTATTAATCGTGGAGCAATTAATGGTTCATATAATGAAAACTTAAACACATCTGCCAATGTTATACTACCTTCAGTAAACGCAGTTGTAGATTTTGTTAAAGGGTTTCATTATATTGGATAGTGGATGGTGGTTAGTGGATGGTGGTTAGTGTTAGCCGTCAACCATCAACTATCAACCAACAAGCATCAACCAACACATTTAAGGAGAATCAAAAATGCGCGATGGCTTTAATAAAATGATGGGTCGGACTCGCTATGTAGTCTGTCGCCTATTTATACATTTAGCAGGATCTGAAGTAGCACCCATTTTAGGAGAATTAAATCGTGGCGGACGACAAGCAATTGATGCTAATGGCAACATAGAAGTTTTAGGAGAAGGATTAGTAGAACTCTGCCAAACTTTACTGCAATACGATGAATATTGGACTTCTGCGGCGAATGAAGGAGATGTATTTTGGAGTGAAGGTGAGGCAGGAGATTATGTAAGTGAATTATTTACCGACTCTGCTGAACGTTTCCTCAGTGAACCAGATTTTAGTTCTAACTCTGGGGTGAATGAACCTTTATCTATACCTGTGACGCGCAATGTAATTGTGATGATTACATTTGCTTATGAAGGAGAAGTGCCAGAATTAGAAAGCGACCTTTCTAACATTGCGGCGCTAAAAGATGGATTGAAAGCGATTATAAACTTGCACTACAAACATAAACTAAAAGCAATCTATGTGCATTTTTCGCCCGCGCAGTTAGGTGACGAACTAAGCAACGATCAGTTGTTGCAATATTACCCAGAATTGATTCCTTTGTAACTTGTAGGGTAGTCCCTACTTACACCCCCAATGAATAACTTGTTAAACTCGGAGATAGGATAATAGTCAAATGTTAAAGACAATAATGCGTAAGTTTACTGCCGTTTTTTTAGCACTGAGTTTGTGCTTGACAACTGTCGGCTGCGGCGGCAATTCAAACCAAGCTAATAATTCTAAAACTACCAATGCTAGCCGAACATCAACTACCACAAAATTGAGTGATGGTCAGTATGATGTGCAACAAGCTACGTTCGACGATAGCAATGGGGAGTATACGCTATTTTTATTTAATGCTACCCCCCCAACTTTTAAATCGCAAAATCTGCAAATGGCACGGCTTACCGATGATCAAATTAAGCAAGGTAAGAAAAGTTATCTCAAGGTAGAAAATGGTCAGCCTGCCTTATATTTGACAGAAGATTTCAAAATTGAATATGTCCACAATGTCACCGAAAATAAGACTAATCCCCAAACCGGACAACAGGAAACAGTTGTAGTCAAACAACAAAATAGCTTTTGGGCGCCGTTTGCTGGATCTGTGGCTGGTAGCATAGCGGGACAGGCGATCGGTAGTTTGCTATTTAGACCTCAGCATTATGTACCGCCAGCTTATCAGCCTGGAGGGGTGCTAAGAGGCTACGGTGGCTATGGTAGCAGCTACGGTGAAGCGGTTAGTAGTTACCAAACTCGTTACAATGCGCCACCCGCAGTCGAGAGAAACCGCACTGCTTTCCGCAGTACAGGGACGATTAGAAATTCATATCCGGGTAGTTCTAATGTACGTACTACACCGCGTCCTTCAACAGGCAACAGCCGCGCCACCGGTTCAGGTTATGGCGGCAGTACTTTAAGACCTTCTGGCAGTTCCAGCACCACCAGACGCCCTTCTGGTAGTGGTTTTGGTAGTGGTAGGCGTTCTGCACCTAGCCGCTCGTTTGGTTCTGGTAGACGACGCTAATAATTAGGAGTTATACCAATTCTATATGAGGTTGCGCTTTATCGCCCTCGCCCTCAGGCTGGAAGCCTGGGGCTATACAAACAAAGCCCACCTGCGTGGGCTAAATTAGACAGAAATGGTATGACTCCCGTAGAGACGCGATTAATCGTGTCTCTACAAGTATTCATACTATAGCGATCGCCTGCTCCCAACGTCCAACAGCTTTACCAATTACTGCTAATTCTTGCATCAATCGGTCGAAACGTTCTGGTGTGAGAGATTGGGGACCATCAGATAAAGCTTTGGGGGGGTTGGGATGAACCTCTATCATCAGAGAATCACATCCGGATGCGATCGCAGCCATTGACATTGAAGGTACAAACTCAGACCAACCTGTGCCGTGGCTGGGATCAATCATAATTGGTAAATGTGTCACTTTTCGCAACACTGGCACCACCGACAAATCTAAAGTATTGCGAGTAAATTGCCGATCAAAAGTGCGAATACCCCGCTCACACAAAATCACATTCGCATTTCCTGCCGCGAGAATATACTCAGCAGCCATCAACCAATCTTCAATTGTCGCTGCCATTCCCCGCTTCAAAAGCACCGGTTTGGGTTGCGCTCCCACTTTTTTCAGCAGCGAGAAATTCTGCATATTTCTTGCCCCAACTTGAATCACGTCAGCAACTTCGGCAATTTTATCTAACTCTGTTGAGTCCATTACTTCCGTAATAATACCAAGTCCGCTGACTTCTCGCGCGATCGCCAAGAATTCCAAAGCACTTTCGCCGTGTCCTTGAAAAGCATAAGGCGAAGTCCGGGGTTTGTATGCTCCACCCCGCAGAAATTGCGCTCCAGCCGCCTTAACCCGCTGCGCCGTCTCCACAATCATTTCTTCATTTTCTACCGAGCAGGGACCCGCTACAACCACAACGGGGTGGTGTTCACCAAATGCAACTTTTCCATTAGGAGTATCTACCACTACCTCAGAAGCTTCACCGTGGCGGAATTGGCGACTAGCGCGTTTGTAAGGCAATTCTACCCGCAATACTTGCTCAATCCAAGGGCTGACTTCTTGGATTTGTAGTGGGTCTAAATTAGCGGTTTCACCTACTAAGCCGATTACTACTTTGTGCTTCCCGATAATTTTTTCTGGTGTCAATCCCCAGCTAGTCAGTTCCTCGTCAATGCGGTTAATTTCTTCCGTTGGGGAACCAATTTTCATGACTACAATCATGTTAAATTACCTTTATTGCTATTATCTTTAATTTCAAAAAATATAGCGCTCAGATTGTTTTGCGACTGTGTTTTGGGTCTAAAAAGAATCATAAATTTTTAATTAGTAATGTTGAAGTTATAAAAATTATCTAAAATTTAAACTTCAACATACACTTTAAAATTTACCCAACAGTACAAAATCTAACACCTGAGCGCTGATAATTATACGTTCTTTTGACGAGTTTCCCGCCAAACTTCGACCATTCGCCCCCAGTTGGTGCTGAACTCATTTAAGCCCACTAAACCCCCAACCCTCTCTTCGTCCCAAGAGGCAGACAGAACGCCATAAGTTATCCCTAAGACTCCCAAACCGAATAACCCCATGTTAACTAATAACACAGCGATCGCAGGTAGCTTAATTTGGGCGTATATAGCTAGCAGATAGCTGGCGACTAAGGTGGCAATTCCCAAAAATGTTGGCACACCACAGAAGCCAGCGACCCGTCTAATCATGCGCTGACTGACAACCTTGGGGATTGCCATTTCTTCTTTGGTGTAAGTTCGCTTTTTATCAACCTGTTTCTCAGCTTCTTGCTTAACAGAAGGTTTATTTTGAGATTTTGGCGATTTTTGGCGTTTTTTCTTCGGTTCAAAGGGCAATTGACTGCGTTCGGATTCTTCAGCAGACATAAGCGTTAGTCCCTATCCACGAATACCCAGACGACCAATTAATGCTTGGTACTTTTCGCGGCTGTCTTTTAGGATGTAAGCTAAAAGGCGCTTGCGCTGACCGATGAGCTTTAACAATCCCCGACGAGAAGAATGGTCTTTCTTGTTTGCTTGGAGATGCAAGCTGAGACGGATGATCCGCTCGGTGAGCATTGCGACTTGGACATCGGCGGAGCCTGTATCGGTTTCGTGAACTTGATAATTGACGAGGATCTCTTGTTTGCGCTCTTGGGTTAAAGCCATGATGGATTCTATTTATATATGCAGCAGTTTCCCATAATATCACAGCCCTCACCTTGTATGTGGAATCACCTTTGCTGCTACGCCTTGAAGTAGATACGCATGAATAAATTAATGCTAGTATTTGGCGTTTTAGCACTAAAACCCCAACTACAAGCCAGAAAGCATCTTGTGTTTAATTATATCTACCTTAAGTAACAGTTTAATAACTGATTAAAAAGTAGAAGAATGATATAAAGTTAACACAAAAACAGGTTAATGATTAGCAAGATGAAACCACCTAAAAGCACGCGAAGGCGGGCATTTGTGCTGACTCCTGTCAGGATTATTTGAAAAATAATGCAGCAGTGGAAAAGAGCGATCGCCTTATTTGCAATCTGCCAAAGTTTAACTAAAAAATTGAAAACACTACGGTCTTTAGAGTGTTCAATCTGACATAATTAATCAAAAGTAGACAAAAGCTCAGTATTCGGGAGCCAGTCACATGGACGGGTTCACCAAGCTATTTATCTAGCCAGCATTTGATTCAATTGCCATGTCTCTTGTAATATCTTTCATATCCACTTTATTAGCTCCCCGACCGGATTGAGCTACATATATACCAAATAAAACTACAATAAAAGCTAATAAGTTAAACAGACTTAAATGTTCCGCAAAAATCACCCAGGCAAGGGTTGTAGTAATAATCGGCTCTAGGAGTAGAAACAAAGAAATAAATCCAGAGGAGAACTGCTTGAGGCAATAACCAAGAATTGCCGAACCGATGACTTGGCATAAAAGAGCTAGGCAGAATACTGGTATCCATCCCTCTAAAGAAGAGGGGAAAATTTGTTCTTCTGTAAAAAAAACGATTGGAAAAGTCAAAAAAATTCGGAAAAAACACGACCAGAATAATATGTCGGTTGCGGAAAATTTGTCTCTCAATTTTTCCGTAACTAAAAAGTTTGCTGCATAAAATACAGCAGAAAATAAAGCCAAAACATCACCGATAAGTTGCTCGGTAGTGATTTGAAAATCTTGAAGACCAATGGCGATCGCTCCCACTATAGTTAAAAACATACCAATGAGAAATCTTCGATCAAAGCTCTGAGCAAACAGCAGCCATCCCCCAAAAGTAGCGAAAATAGGGGTTAAATTATGGAGCAAATTTGCATTGGCAACGTTAGTTTGAGTCAGAGACCAAACCCAGCTAATATGGGAAATAGAAGTTACGGTTGCTGATAGTATTAGCAGTAATATATCGGAAACTGTGTAAGTGTTGTTTGGTGCAGGTAAATCTCCAGACACACGAGAAGCGATCGCTTTGCTCCCCCTCCACACTCCAAAGATGGCAGTCGCTATCCAAAAGCGATTGAAAACTGTGGCATTAGGACCAATATACTGTTCGCTAAATTTGATCAAAATGGCTGCTAGAGACAAGGTAAATACTCCTACGAGTAATAAACAAAGCAGCATCACAGTTGACAGTGAGTTTGTTTCTTGCTGTGGCGATTCTAGTGTGTTGGTCATAGGTTGTGTTATGAAAGTTTTTTGACAACCGACGCTTCCTGTTTACCTTGAACAGTGCGCCGGCTTTCGTTCATCTACTTACTTGTCAACTCACCACTTGACAAATAAGCTGCCTCCTCGTATTGAACCAGGTGCTGTATTGCGATAAGGTATGCTGTACTCTGGTGGCAGAGAACGACTTTTGGGATGAGAAAGCCAAGCTCGCAGTAA
>CASBQA010000087.1 GCA_949127635.1 Nostocales cyanobacterium PMM_0069
CCCCATTCCCCAGTCCCCAGTTCCCATTCCCCAATAAATTCATGAGTGCAACACTTTACCAACAAATTCAGCAATTTTACGATGCTTCCTCCGGTCTGTGGGAAGAAATTTGGGGCGAACATATGCACCACGGCTATTATGGTGCAGATGGAAAGCTGAAAAAAGACCGCCGTCAAGCGCAAATAGACTTAATCGAAGAAATACTCAAATGGTCGGGGGTGCAGCAAGCAGAGAATATCCTCGATGTGGGTTGTGGAATTGGTGGTAGTTCTCTGTACTTGGCAAACAAGTTTAATGCTTCGGCAACAGGGATTACTCTGAGTCCCGTGCAAGCCGCTAGAGCCACGGAACGCGCTCAAGAGTCTGGTTTGAGTGGTAGATGTCATTTCCAGGTGGCAAATGCTCAAGAAATGCCCTTTGCTGACGATTCTTTTGACTTGGTTTGGTCGCTGGAAAGTGGCGAGCATATGCCGGATAAAGCCAAGTTTATGCAAGAGTGTTATCGGGTGCTAAAACCTGGTGGAACTTTGATTATGGTGACTTGGTGTCATCGTCCGATTGATGAGTCACCGTTGAGTGAAGATGAACAAAAGCATTTGCAGGATATTTACCGAGTATATTGTTTGCCTTATGTGATTTCTTTGCCTGAGTATGAAGCGATCGCTCGCAAACTCCCATTACAAAATACCCGCACTGCTGATTGGTCTATTGCTGTCGCCCCATTTTGGAATATAGTGATTGATTCGGCGTTCACTCCCCAAGCAATTTTCGGATTACTGCGATCGGGTTGGAGTACTATTGTTGGAGCGCTATCTCTGGGGTTAATGCGTCGTGGTTATGAACGTGGTTTAATTCGATTTGGGTTGTTATGTGGAAATAAATGAGGGAATGGATAGTGGATAGTGGTTGGTGGATAGTGGTTGGTGGTTGGTGGTTAGTAGTTAGGAAAAAATGCAACCATCAACCATCAACCATCAACTAACAACCATCAAATATCAACAAACAAAGTCTTTTGAATCAAAAATTATTATGGGTCATATTTCTAAACAAGGGTCTTTTAATTTACTGGGTGGCTGGTTGTATGCTTTTTGGAAGTTTTCCCGTCCACATACGATTATTGGCACTACTTTGAGTGTGTTGGGTTTGTATTTGATTGCTAGTGCTACGTCATCTTCTTTTCCTAGTTTAGGTCAACTTTTTGCAGCATGGATTGCTTGTCTGTGTGGCAATGTTTATATTGTCGGGTTGAATCAATTAGAAGATGTAGAAATTGACAAAATTAATAAGCCTCATTTGCCAATAGCAGCGGGAGAATTTTCGCGCCGCACTGGACAATTAATTGTGGGTATTGCTGGGATTCTCGCACTAGTTATAGCGTGGCTGGGTGGACCATTTTTATTAGGGTTGGTAACTATTAGTTTGGGAATTGGGACGGCTTATTCTTTACCGCCAATTCGCTTAAAGCAGTTTCCTTTTTGGGCGGCTTTGTGTATATTTAGTGTGCGCGGGGCTGTTGTAAATTTGGGGCTGTTTTTGCACTTTAATTGGCTGTTGCAACAAAGGCAAGGAATTCCGTCTACGGTGTGGGTTTTGACGGTGTTTATTGTAGTATTTAGCTTTGCGATCGCTATTTTTAAAGATATCCCCGATATGGAAGGCGATCGCCTCTACAATATCAGTACTTTCACTCTCCAACTCGGTCAAAAATCTGTATTTAATTTAGCTCTTTGGGTGTTAACTGTTTGTTATGTTGGTATGATTTTAGTGGGTGTGCTACGAATTGCGGAAGTTAATCCAGTTTTTGTGGTAATTACTCATCTGATAGCGCTGGGTTTAATGTGGTTTCAAAGTAAGTCGGTTGACTTGCAAGATAAAAGCGCGATCGCCAAATTCTATCAATTCATCTGGAAGCTCTTTTTCGTCGAATATCTGATTTTCCCTATTGCTTGTCTTTTGGCTTAAAATCATGTTAGAAATTCCCTTAAGTACAATTTTTGCTATAGCTGTAGTCATCCTCGCTATATTCCTTTTGATTTATTTCTCGGCGAAAACTTTGATTACTTCAAATTTATTTCAAGAAGGAGTAACTCTTTATCAAAAACAAGATTATCCAGGTGCAGAAGCCGTTTTTCGCAAAGTAATTTCGATTAACTCTACTAATGATGTGGTACGCTTGCTGTTGGGAGATGTCTTGACTCAACAAGGTAATTTAGAATCAGCAGCAGAAATCTTTGGTGAAGTGATTAATCGCAGTCCCAAATATGCTGATGCTTACTTACGTCTATCTAATGTTCTCATGCAGCAAGAGAAGCGAGAAGAAGCGATAAAAAACTTACAATTAGCTAAAGATTTATTGCAAAAACAACGACAAACCGAAAAAGTTGAGAAAATAACTCAATTATTAGATAAAATGACAGCTAGATCAAGTAAATTATCATAGATGTAGTAAAAGACAAAGTAAGCATTTAAACCAAATGTGGATATTTTAGTAAAAATGCTGAAAACAAATTTGCTGACTGCAACTATTATCGGCTTATGTTTGACAAATATTAATAGTGCTTTTGGTGTGATTGTCAGCGTAGGTGAAGGAAACAAACCAAACCTATCGGATACGCTAGCACCTTTTAAGAAAAACGCAGTTGCAAGCTTCCAAGAAGGTGTAAATCTTTATGAACAAGGAGATTTAAAGGGGTCAGAAGCAGCTTTTAGGAAAGCAATCGAGTTGCAACCAAATTTTGCGAAAGCTTATATTGGTTTGGGAAATACTCTTGACGATCAAGGTAAACCAAAAGAAGCGATCGCACAATATAAAAAAGCGATTAGCCTAGAACCAAAAGAATCTGAAGCATACTTTAATTTAGGTTTGACTTTAGCAAGACTGGATAAGTTAGATGATGCGATCGCTCAATACAAAATAGCCATCAGTCTCGAACCCACATATATCAAAGCTCGCTATAACTTAGGCAATGCTCTTTACACTCAAGGTAAGCTAACAGAAGCGATCGCACAATATACAGAAACGATTCGCCTAGATCCCAATTATGCACCAGCTTACGCACATTTGGGAAATGCTTTGTACGATCAAGAAAAAATTCCTGAAGCGATGGCACAATATAAAAAAGCCATTAGTCTTGAACCAAAATATCCAGCCGCTCACTATTATTTAGCAATTGCATTGCACGCACAAGGTAAAATAACAGAAGCAATCGCTGAATATACAGAAGCCATTCGTCTAGAACCAACAAATGCAGCAGGTTACAACGGTTTAGGAAAAGCTTTAGAAAATCAAGGCAAAATTGAAGATGCGATCGCTCAATATAAAAAAGCAATTAGCCTCAATCCCAAATATGTATCGGCTCATTACAACTTAGCGTCAGCATTGTACGCTCAAGATAAGCTAACAGAAGCCCAGATCGAATATACAGAAACAATTCGTCTTGATCCCAAGTATGTACAAGCTTACAACGGTTTAGGAAATGCCCTAGACGATCAAGGTAAACCAACTGAAGCGATCGCTCAATACAAAAAAGCCATCAGGCTTGATCCTAACAATGCCTACATTTATTATAATTTAGCAGTAACTTTGGGACGGGAACAACAGCTAGATGATGCGATCGTTGCTTTGAAAAAAGCCAGAGAATTATTTCAATTACAAAAAAACTCCGAGATGCTTGAAAAAGTTGATCGGTTATTCCAAAAAATCAACACTAGACAAATAAATTAAACTTTCTTGATTCGTAGTGAGCACGGAGAGTGCTCAAATCTTAGATTTTAAGCACTGAAGTGCTTACTACATTAGAGCGCGTTCAAAATCCTCCAGAAGTCATGACTAAACAAAAAGGTAAAGTCTACCTCGTAGGTGCAGGATTAGGAGATGTAGCATACCTCACCGTCAAAGCTTATCATCTCTTAGCTCAAGCAGAAGTTTTAATTTACGATGCTTTAATAGATGCCCAATTATTAGAATTAGTACCATCTAATTGTCTCAAGTTAGATGTAGGCAAACGCGGTGGTAAACCAAGTACATCGCAACTTGAAATTAACAACTTACTCGTCAAGCATTGTCAGGAAAATCAACAAGTAGTACGCTTAAAGTCAGGCGATCCATTTATCTTTGGACGCTGTACTTCCGAAATTGAAGCTTTAAAAAAAGCAGATTGTCAGTTTGAAGTAGTACCAGGAATTTCGTCAGCTTTAGCAGCACCGTTACTTGCAGGAATTCCCCTGACAGATCCAGTTTTAAGTCGATGTTTTGCAGTATTCACAGCCCATGAACCAGAAGCTTTAGATTGGGAGTCGCTATCACGTTTAGAAACCCTGGTAATTTTGATGGGAGGGCGAAATCTACCTGAAATTGTACACCAATTGCTGCGGTATGGGCGATCGCGTTTAACACCCATTGCCATTATCCGTTGGGCGGGCACTCCCCAAGAAAAAATTATCATAGCGCAACTTGACAATATTCTCGAAGAAACCGCTGGAGAGTCTTTATCACCAGTGGTAATAGTCATTGGCGAAGTTGTCGGTTTACGCAGATACCTGCAATCTGAGAATATAGACTTAGACAATTCTCCGCACACAGAAACCGTGAACAATATCCCCCCCTCTCTCCCCCTCCTCGGTAAAACAATTTTAGTTACACGTTCAGTTGGACAATCGAGTCAATTTAGCGATCGCCTGACCGAAGTTGGTGCTACTGTGATTGAAATGCCAACATTAGAAATCGTTTCCCCTTCAAATTGGGAACCTTTGGATAATGCGATCGCGCATTTATCTGATTTTGATTGGTTAATTCTCACTTCCACCAATGCCATAGACTACTTTTTTGAAAGGCTGAACACACAAAATATAGATAACCATGCTTTAGCTAAAATCAAAATTGCCGTTGTTGGTGAAAAAACCGCTCAAAGTCTTAAACAAAGAAGTTTACAACCAGACTTTATTCCCCCCAATTTTATTGCAGATTCGTTAATAGCAAACTTTCCCGAACAACTATGTGGAAAAAAGATATTATTTCCCAGAGTTGAAAGCGGTGGAAGAGAAGTTTTAGTCAAAGAATTCACAGCTAAAGGTGCAGAGGTAACAGAAGTTGCCGCATATCAATCTTGCTGTCCAAATAGCATCCCTCCGACGGCAGAACTAGCTTTGCAAAATAAAAGCTTGGATATTATTACTTTTGCTAGTTCTAAAACTGTACAATGTTTTCATAAAATGACAACAAAACTTTTTTCAGAATCACTGCTAAATTCTTTAGAAGGTATTTGTATTGCTTCTATTGGTCCTCAAACCTCTAAAGATTGCCGTTCTTTACTAGGACGTGTAGATGTAGAAGCTGAAGAACATACTTTAGAAGGATTAACGCAAGCCTTGATAAAATGGGTTGTTAATTGTTAGTTGATATTTGTTAGTGGTTATTTGATAGTTGTTGGTTGTTAGTTGCCCAATGCCCAATGCCCAATGCCCAATTCCCAATGCCCAATTCCCAATGAAACGTATAATTGGTTTAACTGGAGGTATCGCCACAGGCAAAACAACTGTAGCAAATTATTTAGCTACAGCTTATAGTTTACCGATTTTCGATGCAGATATATATGCTAGAGATGCAGTAACTGTGAATTCGCCAATTCTGCAAGCGATCGCTCAACGTTACGGTGAAGAAATTTTACTTGCAGATAATAGCCTCAACCGTCCAAAATTAGGCGAAATCATCTTTACTAATCAAGCAGAACGCAGTTGGGTAGAGAATTTGATTCATCCTTACGTGCGCGAACAATTTTTGCGTGCTATTACTGAATATTCGCAAAAAATGGTGTTTGTTATACCTTTATTATTTGAAGCCCAAATGACAGATTTAGTTACAGAAATTTGGGTAGTAAGCTGTTCGGAACAACAACAATTAGCAAGATTGATGCAGCGGAATAATCTAACTTTAGAACAAGCACAAGCCAGAATTCACAGTCAAATGCCGATTACCGAAAAAGCAGCGCGTGCTGACATTATATTAGATAACAACTCTACTAAAGATGCATTGTTAAAACAGGTAGATTTGGCTTTATTAAGATTGTCGTGACAACCGTTCAACAAAAGCCTGATGTTCTGTTGAATTCAAACCTTGTTGCAACACCGCTAAAACTTTAGTCATTTCTCCCGTTAATAACGCTGTCATATCTAAGCACAAACCGGGAAATATCCGACTTTTAATCACACCATTTGCATCAGCTTCTAATGTTACATACTCGTCATTTTGCAAGCTGAACCAATCAACTTTCTTTTCCAAAATCTGCCAGACAATATATTCTTGCACGCCATTGCGACGGTATGCGCGTTTCTTATCATACAAGTCATTTGATGCACTACTAGCGGCAACTTCTGCTACTAACTCTGGTGCGCCTTCGATGTAGTCATCTTCACTAATTTTTGCCTGTCCGCCCAATCTTTCATCGATTAATAATAGAACATCAGGCTGCGGTTCATTATCTAAATCTAGGCGAACTGTAGCATTATCACCTAACTCTACTCCTGGGGTGGAAACTTTGTAAGTTCCTAGCCAGATAATTAAATCACCGTGAGGTTGTCCATGACTTTTAAAACGTAATGGTGATGACACGTAGACGACTCCTTCAATTAATTCTGCTTTCTTGAGATGCGGCATTGCTATATAGCGGCGCTCAAATTCGTGACGGCTGAGTCTGTCGCCACTTTCTAAAGGTGGTATCTTGTTTAAGCCACGTTCTATAGAAGCTGTCATTGAAGAAGTCCTTGTTTGTGGGATGCTTTTTCTAAATAATCAAAGCTGCAAGTTTGCTTAATCTAGCCTTATTGTATTAGACATCTCCATAAATTAATTACGCCTTGCCCGAAACCCTTGATTAGACGTAGCAATGCTACGTCTCTACGTCTTTTTTACGCCTATATCTAATATTAAGCTTCCCCCCCAACTACCACATCACGTATTCTTAAACTTGGTCCACCACAACCCACAGGTAAACCATCTTGTCCACCTTTACCGCAACCACCGGACTCATCCCAGTAAAAATCATCACCGATCGCTTCTATATCTGCTAAAGTTTGAAAAACATTACCCGAAAGCGTCACATCTCGCACCTGTTCGGCAATTTTGCCATTTCTAATCATCCATGCTTCCCCAGCGCTAAAGGTGAACATTTCTCCATTCGTCATTCCCCCCAGCAAATTCCGGGCGTATACACCCTCTTTGATACCAGTAAATAAATCTTTTACTGGCGTTGTACCTCTTTCAATCCAGGTATTGGTCATCCGCACTATTGGCGAAAAGTGATAATTGAGACAACGTGCATTGCCTGTAGGCGCTTCGTCCAATTTGCCGGCAGTTTCGCGAGAATGCAAACGTCCCACCAAAACACCATCTTTAATTAGTTGCGTAGTAGTAGCAGGTGTGCCTTCGTCATCGTAAAAATAACTACCACGGTGTCCCTGAGGTGCAGCACCATCAAAAATTTGCAACTCTTTTGGACCAAACCGCCGACCGATGGTCATTACTTCCAGCAAATCTGGATTTTCGTAAGCCATATCTGCCTCAGAAAGATGTCCAAAGGCTTCGTGGACAAATAACCCGGTGAGAATCGGGTCAATAACTACGGTGTAAGTATTACCTTTGACTGATGGCAGAGATAAAGCAGCTACTGCCCTTTGAGCGGTACTCTTGACTTGTTCATCCAAATGTGTTAAATCTTCATAAGCTTTGCGAGAGCCGGTGGTTTCCCTGCCAGTTTGCACAGTTTCGCCGTCTTTAGCTGTAGCGGCAAAGTGCATTTCCATATCCACCCAAGATTGCTCAATTAAAGTGCCTTCGGAAGTAGCGAGGATGATTCTTTGGGCGCTGTCACCGTAGCTAACTGAAGTAGTGGTGATGCGATGGTCTGCACTTTTGAGTAAATCGGTGTAGCGATCGCACAATTGTTTTTTCTCCACCAGGGAAATTTTTCGCGGGTCAGTACCTGTAAGCGGTAAAGTGCATATCGCTTGTACTGTTTCTATGGGGGCAAGTATAGTTTCTTCATCACCAACCATCCGCGCTGCGGCGATCGCTTCTTCTATCCGGTCTTTAATTGTCGCTAGCTGGTTAAAACTACTTAAACCCCAACCACCTTTATAACAAGCGCGAATTTGTCCACCAATTGAAATACCAACGCTTAGGGTTTCTACTTTATCACCACGCAACAAAATATCAGTATCTTCTGCCTCTTCCAGGCGAATCATGAGATAATCTACTCTAGATGAGTAATGGGCAATCAAGTCAGAAAGCAAATTTTGGGCATCGCTAAGTTGGGAATGCATAATATCGGTTTTGTTTTTTGGATTTATTTACAGATATTCAAATAGTGGATGATTTTTAGTCTTAACAATAATACTTCACTGGCGTTGCGCCGAGAATGCAGAGTAAATTCGCCAGTTAGTTGATGATAGCATTTGGGAATGTTCGATAACGTCTGGAAATTTCTTGCGGAAAACTTCTCTACTGACTTTGCTAGCTGGTTGTTAGGAGAACCAATTACGTTAACAGAGTTAAGTCCTTCGGAACTTTCACTTGAACCGATCCGCGCCGATGCACTAATTTTACTAGAATCGGCAGAGGTCGTGCTTCATTTGGAGTTTCAAACTCAACCCGATGCGAATATTCCCTTTCGCATGATTGATTATCGGTTGCGGGTGTATCGTCGCTTTCCCCAAAAGCAGATGCGTCAAGTTGTGATTTACCTCAAAGAAACAAGTTCAGAACTCGTGCGGCAAAATACGTTTAGTATTCCTGGTTCTCGTCATGAGTTTGAAGTGATTCGACTATGGGAACAACCTGCGGAGGTATTTTTGCGCTATCCAGGTTTGTTACCGTTTGCGGTGTTGGGTGAAACAAGCGATCGCACCACAACATTACAACAAGTTGCACAGGAAATAGAAGGAATTTCCAACCAGCGCTTGCAAAGTAATGTCGCGGCTGCAACATCAATTCTGGCTGGTTTAGTATTAGAGAAACAGCTGATTAAAAGAGTATTACGGAGAGAGATTATGCGGGAGTCTGTAATTTATCAAGACATTTGGGAAGAAGCTCAAGCCGAAGGTGAAGCCAAAGGTATTCAAGAGGGTGTTCGGCTAGTTGCAGTAAATCTACTCAACAGCGGAATGGCTGTGGAAGAAGTGGTAAGAATGACTGGTTTATCACCTCAAGAGGTGGAGTTATTGCTTTCTAGAGAAGGTGAGGCATAATAACCAGAGCGATCGCCTGATTTTTTCAACTTTGAATAAAATGCGTAGACAAAGGAGCGACTTGTCGCAAGACATCGCTCTACACGAGCATCTAAATAAGTATAAATCTCTATTGACTAAACACCAACAATACTAGCTGAAATAACCCGACGACAAAACCCAAAACACCGCCTAAAGTAACGATCGCCTGCAATTCATTTTTGACAATTCCCTCAATTGCAGCTTCTAAATCAGCCGGTGATGTGGACTTGACGCGATCAACAATCACTTGATCTATTGACAAAATGGGTATCGCCTGAGCCACAATTTTTTCTAAATCTTTTTCTAAATATTTATCTAAAATTAGTGCCAGTTCTTCACTCACCACATCTAAAGAAGAACTAACAACCGGAGAATTACTAAGACGATTTAGCAATAATGAAGCAATATTTTCCCAGTCAACGGAATCAGTTAATCCTTGTAGTAAATCACTGCCGCTATTTTGCAGATAATGACGCACACTTTCGCGGGTAGTTTTTCGCAATTGCCGCACTGTCCCCATTGGCAAGTTTTGTAAAGATATATTTTGCAGGATTTTTCTCAGGCGATCGCGCATTTGCAATTCTTGAATTAATTCTTGTATGCGTTGATTTGTCACCTCTTTTTCATCCAAGCAAAACGTCCGCAATCGAGTTAAAGTATTGCGTAAACCAAACAAATTTGCCACTACCCAATAAGTTCCGCTAGTTTTTTCGCGAAAGCTTTCATCAATAATTTGAATCGTGCGATCGGTTAAAAAATCAATAATTATCTGACGGATTGCATCTGGGGGTAAAACTACTTGCAATAACCAATCACCAAGCCGAGTAGATTGTTCTTCGCTGAGTTGAAATTCCAGTAAGATTTGGTCAAAAATTTGATTTATTTGCGTTTCTAAAAAGTCTTCTTTTCGCGCTAAAACTTTCAGCAGACGTGGTAAAGATTCTCCCAACAAATCGCGCAATATTCCCGCGACAATCTTTGTACTTTTATGTTCTTTATCGCCTTTAATTTGCTCGATCGCCATTTGCAACAACCAAAGAATCCCTGATTGCACACGGTCCGTTTGCAACAGACGCCGCGCCAGCTTTTGCAATTCTTCTGGTGTCAGCAATGACCCCATAATTGTATCAGAAATATTCTTCGCAAGGCGTTCTTGATTGCGAGGAATTAATCCAGGGGTAAAAGGAACCCTTTTCGTACCAATGTAAAGCGCTCGGTAGGGACGAAATAACATTTTGATAGCTATATCATTCGTGAAATAGCCAATAATTC
>CASBQA010000088.1 GCA_949127635.1 Nostocales cyanobacterium PMM_0069
AATCACCAATCGAAAATCTAAAACCCACATCTTACAATTATTATGGTTAGCCTGCTAGAAAATCCCTTGCGCGTAGGTCTGCAACAGCAAGGGATGCCCGAACCCCAAATTATAGTCATCTTTGGTGCTTCTGGAGACCTTACCTGGCGCAAACTCGTACCCGCACTTTACAAATTGCGAAAAGAACGGCGCATTGCACCAGAAACTACCATTGTCGGCGTAGCGCGTCGAGATTGGAGCCACGAGCACTTTCGCGAACAAATGCGAAAGGGCATGGAAGAAGCTCACGGTGGCGTGCATCCAGAAGAACTTTGGCAAGACTTCTCCCAAGGATTATTCTACTGCTCTGGTGATATAGATAACCCAGAAGGTTACGAGAAACTTAAGAATTTGTTAAGCGAGCTAGACGAAAAACGCGGAACACGGGGAAACCGGATGTTCTACCTTTCCGTCGCTCCAAACTTCTTCCCAGAAGCCATCAAGCAACTGGGCGAAAAATCAATGCTGGACGATCCCTACAAACATCGTTTAGTAATTGAAAAACCTTTTGGTCGAGACTTGGCTTCTGCCAAGAGCTTGAACCGAGTGGTGCAGAAATATTGTAAAGAAAACCAAGTATACCGCATCGACCACTACTTGGGTAAAGACACAGTTCAAAATCTCCTCGTATTTCGCTTTGCCAACGCGATTTTTGAACCGTTGTGGAACCGTCGTTTTGTTGACCACGTTCAGATTACCGTCGCTGAAACCGTCGGAGTAGAAGACCGAGCGGGATATTATGAAAGTGCCGGCGCATTGCGGGATATGTTGCAAAACCACCTGATGCAACTTTATTGCCTCACCGCAATGGAAGCACCCAACGCGATGGATGCTGACAGTCTCCGCACTGAAAAAGTAAAGGTTCTCCAAGCTACGCGATTGGCAGACATTCAAAATTTAGGGCGTTCCGCAGTGCGCGGTCAGTATAGCGCCGGCTGGATGAAAGGAAAACAAGTACCTGGGTATCATGAAGAACCAGGAGTAGCTCCTAAATCCACAACACCCACCTACGTGGCGATGAAATTTCTGGTTGACAACTGGCGCTGGCAAGGAGTTCCTTTCTACCTGCGTACAGGTAAGCGGATGCCGAAAAAAGTTAGTGAAATTTCCATCCACTTCCGCGAAGTTCCTTCTCGGATGTTTCAATCAGCCGCGCAACAAATGAATGCCAACGTTTTGACGATGCGGATTCAGCCGAATGAAGGAATTTCCTTGCGTTTTGAAGTCAAAATGCCTGGGGCAGATTTCCGCACTCGTTCGGTTGATATGGACTTTAGTTATGGTTCCTTTGGCATCGAAGCAACTTCTGATGCTTACGATCGCCTATTTCTCGATTGTATGATGGGCGACCAAACATTATTCACACGCGCCGACGAAGTAGAAGCCGCTTGGCAAGTTGTCACACCAGCCCTTTCTGTTTGGGATGCACCTGCTGATCCAGCATCAGTTCCTAAATACGAAGCTGGTACTTGGGAACCAGCCGAAGCAGAACTCTTGATTAATCAAGATGGTCGTCGCTGGCGCAGACTGTAAAAGATGAAGGATTAAGGATTAAGGATGAAAAATTTTATCCTTAATCTTTAATTCATCCTTAATACTTCATAGTTCATACTTCATACTTCATTCTTCATTTATTATGGTTTCCCAAGCTCCTACTATTTATTCACTTCAAACTCCAAAGGATATTTCGCTCTCAGACGTTGAAGCGGAACTTAGTCAAATTTGGCAAAGTTACGGTATCGGCGATGCAAACGGTACGCTTCCTGCGGCTACTCGTGCCACGACATTTACTTTAATGGTGTACGAACCGGAAGAAACTCAATATCTTTTGGCAACTTCCGGATATTACAACGGTCCGATTGATGGAATTCTCGGACCACAGATGGAAGCAGCGTTACGTGAAGTTCAGAAAACGCATAAACTGCCAGAAACTGGAACCGCAACACCAGAAACTCTCGCCATATTGCGCGAAGAAGTCGCTAAACGTCATGGCATCGACGGAACGGGGGAAATCGGTTCTAAGGCATCCTATGGTTTGGATGCGAAAAGCCCCAGAATCGCTGACGAAATTGCCCTCCGCAACCCTTGCCGAATTATTGCTTTGTGTCCAACAACAGGTGAAGACGAAGGGGTAAAAGCTCAAGTTTCTGCTTATTGCCCAATTCAAAAGCAGTCCTCAAGTACACTCATCTGCTGCGAATACATCACCCTAACCGGCACTGCTGCCGCTTTGGAACGAGTCGGTGGGATGATTCCAGCATTGTTGATCGGCGGTTTACCGAAGTTTCTTTGGTGGAAAGCTACACCAGATCCTAACAATGCTTTATTTAAGCGACTAGCGGCAGTATGCAATAATGTTATCGTCGATTCTTGTGAATTTAACGAGCCAGAAAGCGATTTGCTCAGTTTGCAAGAGTTGGTAGAAACTGGCGTGCCTTTAGCTGACTTGAACTGGCGTCGTCTCTCAGCATGGCAAGAATTAACCGCTGAAGCTTACGATCCCCCTCTGCGTCGCGCTTCTCTGCGGGAAATTGACCGAGTAACAATTGATTACGAAAAAGGCAATCCCGCACAAGCGTTAATGTTTTTGGGTTGGCTTGCAAGTCGCTTGGAATGGAGTCCTGTTTCTTATGAAAAAGAAAGCGGAGACTACCAAATTAGTAAAATTAGCTTTCTTACACAAGACCAACGCCAAGTACAAGCTGAGTTAGCTGGTGTCCCGGTGGCTGATGGAGGAGAAATTATGGGTGACTTGATTGCTTTGCGCTTGAGTTCCACCAATCCCCAAGCTGACTGCGGTACACTTATCTGTTCAGAAACAGGTGGCTGTATGCGGATGGAAACCCAAGGTGGTGCTCAATCTTCTGGTTTATTTCAACATGTGACTTCACTTTCTGAACAAAAAGCAGAAGTTTTGCTAAGTCAGCAGGTGCAACGTTGGGGTCATGAGGCACTTTTTGAAGAAACCCTTGGGGTAATAGCTAAGGTTCTGAAGTTGGGTAATCAGTAATGTTTGGTTGTTGGTGGATAGTGGTTAGGGATGCGGATTAAATAAAATACAAAACCTCACCCCGACAACCTCACCCCCATCCCCTCTCCTTATTAAGGAGAGGGGTAGGGGAGCCAGTGCGTTGGGTGGGTTTCCCGACTTGTTCGCGCAGCGTCTCCCCTTGGGAGAAGCACCTGGCGTGGTGAGGTAGCTCGTAGGAAATCGCATATTATTTAATTTTCGTTTCTTAGTGGATGGTGGTTAGTGGTAAATTTTAACAACCAACAACCAACAACTAACAACCAACAACTAACAACCAACAATGCCTTTAGTTATTGCCGGTGAACGTAGTGGGGTGGGTAAGACAACTGTCACGCTCACCCTTTTAGCATCTTTATGCCGTCGCGGTTCTTTGATTCAATCTTTCAAAGTGGGTCCAGATTATATTGACCCAATGTTTCATCAGCACGTAACTAATCGTGCTTGTCGCAATTTAGACCCTGTGTTGACTTCGGAAGCTTACGTTCAAGAATGTTTTGCACGTCACATCCAAGAAGTAGATTTTGCCCTTGTAGAAGGGGTAATGGGGTTGTTTGATGGAATTAAAGGAACTAAGCAAGATTCTTCCCAGTCCCTAATCCCCAGTCCCCAGTCCCCAATCGCTAGTACTGCTCATGTTGCGCGACTGTTGGATTTACCTGTAGTGTTGGTGATTGATTGTAGTCGATTGTCTGGTTCTGTAGCAGCGATCGCTTACGGTTATTGCTCTTTTGATCCGAGAATTAAAATTGCTGGGGTGGTATTAAATCGAGTGGGAAGCGATCGCCATTTATCTCTGCTCAAAGATTCACTCTTACCCCTACAATTACCAATTATCGGCGTTTTGCGGCGTGAAGATAACATCACCATTCCCGATCGCCATTTGGGCTTAATTCCCACAGCAGAACTTCCACAACTTGATGCAGTTATCGAACGACTTGCCGATTTGGGCGATACTTGCTTTGACTGGGATCGCTTGTTACCGTTGTTAGGGACTAGGGACTGGGGACAAGGGAAAGGGGAAAGGGAAAACCAATCCAAAATCCAAAATCCAAAATCCAAAATTAGAGTCGCTGTTGCACGCGATCGCGCTTTTAATTTTTACTATCAAGATAATCTCGACTTGTTGCAACAATTGGGTGCAGAACTAATTTTTTGGAGTCCTCTGGAAGATGCTTTACCCAAAAATGTGCAAGGTATGTATTTTGGTGGTGGTTTCCCAGAAGTTTTTGCCGAACAACTTGCGGAAAATACTAGCGCTCGTGAAGCAGTTAAAACAGCAATTATTGCCGGAATACCTACAATCGCTGAGTGTGGTGGATTGATGTATTTGTGTGAGGAAATTGTTGATTTTGAGGGAAAATCTTGGTCGATGGTGGGAGTTTTGCCGACAACTTCTGTGATGGGTGGACGTTTAACTTTGGGCTATCGTCGCGCTGTCGCTTTGCAAGATAATCTCTTAGTGGATGCAGGTGGAACCATTTACGGACATGAGTTTCATCGTTCCCGTTTAATACCAGAACCGAATTTACCATTGTTTCAAACTTATCGATGTGATTCTGAGGAAGCAACTGGAAATGAAGGATGGAATTTCCCGATGAATCTTCACGCTTCTTATATTCATATGCATTGGGGAGCGTGTCCAGAAATTCCGCAGCGGTTTCTCAAAAATTGTTTTCTCTATGGAATATAACCTAATATAGCCTTTCCTAATAAGAGTGAGAACCAGCGATTACCTCACCCCGATAAAGCTGTGCTTTATCTCCCCTCTCCGAACTCGCGGAGAGGGGTTGGGGGTGAGGTTTTAAGGGTGTACTTCACTCTTATTGGGAACTGCTATAAAAGGCGAACAATAAAGTATAATCGCTGAAAAAGTTTGTATTTCACATAATATCATGTGAGTTTAATTAACAGTAATAAAAACCTAGCTACCGTCGTAGAGACGTTCCGCCGGAACGTCTTTACATTGTCAGTAATTTACCGGGCATGATATAACAAGATGCAAGCTTAAACAAACAATGGACAGACGATGGATTGTAGTGCCATCATATAGGGTAATATTATCAATTTGTTAATAACTCGTTTCCAAATTGGAAATGTAAGAACCCCTCTGTAATTCATGAATTAAAGTTGGGGTAATTTTTGATAATTATAAATACCTGAAATAAAAAATATGAGCAAACTTTTAGGAATTGCACTACTCGTCCTTGGCATTTACTTTTTGGGACAGAACATTATCTTTACCACTCATTACTCTCCGTATTTATGGCGAGATATTCCCGCTGGTGCTTCAGTTCTAGCAATTATGGGTGGCATTATCAGTCTGTTATTTTTCTCCAGAGAAACCGGTAATATGGGGTGGATTTTACTTGGTGCCGGTGCTGTTTTAGTCTTTTTTAGTGGTGGCATTATTTTAAAACCAACCAGCCTATGGAACTTTTTTATTGCCTTTGCTGCTTTAGCAGGTGGGTTTCAATTGATAACACAAGGAAGACTTAGATTTTAGGCGATCGCATCTCAATGGCTTAAGGAAGACTTAGATTTTAGGCGATCGCATTTCCAAATTGATCGCCATTCATATTCAAAAAAAGTTCTATAAACTACTAATTTGTCAAAGCGATCGCATTGATTTTCTGGTTAAGTTGTCGAATGCGTGAAGATAGTTCACGAATAATATTTACAGCTATTTCTGGAGTTTCTTCTATCGCGTCGTATAGTTGCTCTTGCGTTAGTTCTAAACATTCACAAGGTTCTAAAGTAGTTGCGGAAGCAGAACGAGGTTCGGTATCAAATACTGCCATTTCCCCAAAGTATTTTCCCTTATTGACTTCAGCCAGAAGTTTATCACCGATATGAACTTTGACTTTACCGGAAAGAACAATGTAAAGCGATCGCCCTTCTTCTCCCTGTTTAAAAATGCCATAATTAGCTGGAAATGACAGTTCATCCATCACGGAAGCCAACCTAACTATAAAATCATCCCGTAGTTTCTCAAAAATCGGAACTTGACGAACAAATAATAAACGGTCAACGGTAGTTAGCATAAATGTTAGTGGTTGGTTGGTGGTTGGTTGTAATACCAATTTAAAAATTAAAAATTGCAATAGTCTTCAGTACCTGTGATTTCTGCCCATCTTGCTGATAGTAACTTGGCATAATCTAGAGGAAATAACCCATACGAACCCAAAGAATATCCATCATTTACTTCAACTAACAATGTTTCTCCTTTCTCAGTACAACCAAAATCAATCGCATAACCCTTTGGAGCAGATTTATAAGACTCTACCGCTTTTTCAATAACTCTATAATCAAAAGTTGCTCTCCAATCTCCCTTATAGATTCTCACGTCAAGAATTTTCCCATACCTGACAAAACACCGCCACTCTGCAAGGAAATTAACAGCTTCAGAACACCAAATTTCAGTATCTTCAAACTCATCACCACAACTAATTAAATCCTTAGTACTTCGTACTAATCTACCTGTAAACTTTTTGGAGGCATAAGCAGGCTTAATAAAGATATTCCATTCTTCTGGATGACTGGCAATGTAATTAATTTTTGATTTCCAGATTTTTCTCCCTAAGAATTCCTGTAGCTCTGGTGGATAATTAATTTCGACTGGACAAGTGATGTTTAATTTTTGGAGAGATGAATAGAACGCGTCAATATATCCAACAACAACATTTTCTGGTTTTAAATCTGTAAAGGATTCTCCTTTCGTAAAAGGAATAATTTCCCAACCCATTTTTCTGAAGCTATCGTAGGCAACAAAGAAATTGATACTAGCAAATTCACCTTCAGAGTCTTTTTGGATATAAACTTTCATCAAATAAATAATTCCTTAAATTTAGATTATAGACAAGCTTCTGCAAGTTGGATGTTTTGATATCGGCAAAACTGTCCCCGATTGCCATCCATCAGAAACTACTTGCCAAGATTAATTTGAAACTCTACTACCTTAGTCAGCTTGGAAGTAGAGAAAACCGCGAGTGTGTTTACCAGTCAACCATCAACTTTTTAAGTTGAGCGACTACAAGAGGATGTGGATCGTTTTTTAATTGGGGTAAAAGTTCTACAAGGACGCGGGGTGAAACTACACTTAAATACGCGATCGCTGCTTCTCGCACAAATCCGGTAGGATGACGCAGGGTTGCGATAATTTCGGGAATTGGCAATCGAATACAAGCAACTTGGGCAAAATGAAAACAGCAAGCCAAGCACCAATCGGAAAGTAAATTTCCCTGGCTTATCAATCTGCGAGTGCGATCGCTTAATAACATTTGTTGATATTCAGCCATTCCCTTAGACACCATATGCTGTAGTTTTTCTTCAGGCGATCGCTGATCAAAAATATTCACCAATACAGATTTACTGGGCAAATTAACTGTATGCTCTAAAATTTCTAACCCCCGTGCTAAATTTACCGCTGATTCAGACCGAAGATTAAACGCCGCTGCCTGTATATTCTCCTGAGAATAAAGCAGTTTCAACAACATCAGCAATCGCTCTTTTACATTAATTTCTAATTCTAAAAGTGCGCGTTTTAGCAACGATAATATAGTAATCTCTCTTTGAGTTGTTTGGTGTTTTTCTGTTTTAAATTCTATATAATTGGCGTATATTTCTTTAGGAATTTTAAAGTCAATACAAGCGGCGTAAATTTCACATAAAAAGCTTAATTCCTGCTCAATTAGCGTTTCCACTTTCCTTTGTTGGAACCCATATACTAAACTAATAATTCCTTCTTTCTTATGTCTTTTAAGTAAAATTTTAAGAATATGATCTCTACTTGTACCCCGAAATAATTCTAATTGCTGCCATAAAATATCCATTGCTTCCAGAGTAGGAATTTGACCAATAGTGCGCCAAGCGTACATTCGCACTACATCCGGTTTATAAATATTAGTAGCAAGGCTCAACAACATCGGTAAAGCTTCATTTTCTAATTGAACTAAAGCAAGCATTGCTGTATTGCGAGTTGATTTATAGCAAAGCCCTGCTAATAACGCTGAATAATATTCTTCTAATTGGTTTGCCACAATCATTTCTAATACAGCACGACGCACCCGTAAAGAGTCATCTTGCAATAAATTGGGAATATGAATTCGCAACGCTTGTAAATAA
Organism: Nostocales cyanobacterium PMM_0069; assembly: GCA_949127635.1. Classification (GTDB taxonomy): domain Bacteria; phylum Cyanobacteriota; class Cyanobacteriia; order Cyanobacteriales; family Nostocaceae; genus Hassallia. Next base: position 8,192 of record CASBQA010000088.1, read on the forward strand.
ACTGCTTCTGTTAATACTTTGACTCCATTCATCCGTTCAATTTCAAGTTTATGAGTCAGCATTTTTCGCAGAGTATGCATTGCTGCTACTTTTTGCATTGGTGTTCCTTGACGTAACAGCAAGGCAGCAGCAGTACCTCGGATAAGTGAATTTTCTTGCGGGTGCAGATACTCTTCTAATTTCCCTAAATCTGGATTTTCTTCAGCTAGCCAAATGTAGCGTAAGCTCAGAGCAAAAATTTCTGGGGTAAGATTTTCTTGACGCTGTGCTAATAAAGTGCGGACTTCAGGTAAATAAGCTGCATTTGCACCTGCTGCAAGCATCACTTCCAAACTGGACTTTTGTAAATCTGGGGATAGTTTGACTAAGATGGATGCTAAAACTTCTGCGGCACCTTGGA
>CASBQA010000089.1 GCA_949127635.1 Nostocales cyanobacterium PMM_0069
CTCTTGACTATTGACTCTTGACTCTTGACTGCTCTCTCCCACTCTCCCCCTCTCCTGCTGCTCGCTCTCGCGTCAAGCTATCGATCGCATCACCTAAAGCGGTGGTGAGGTTGTTGCGGGTTTGGGCATGGTTGTCTTGCTCGATTTTCAAGGCTTGCAGCAGGCGATCGCGTTCTTTCATGACTGCCATTAATTTGGGTTGCAATTCTTCTGGAGATTTTAGTTGTTCAATTTCTGCTTGAATAGCTGTGGCTGTTGTCGAGTCGGGTAATGTGGCATCTTCAATACCCTTGAGTTTTTGAATTTCTGCCTTCAATTCGGCGATCGCCACTTGCGACATCTGAGCATCTGTGCGGCGTTGTTCGGCTTCAGTATTGTAAAGTTGACGCCATTTTTCAGCACTTTCCCAACCAGCATCAGTGCGCTCTTGCAGTTGCGCCATTTGCTGTCTCAGCGTTTGAATTTCCCCCAACCATTGTTGTGTTAATTCTTGACTCATAAATATTTTTCATAATTTCATTAGTCAATGGTCATTGGTCAATGGTCAATAGTCAATGGTCATTAGTCAATGGTCAACTCATATCTTGCACCGAACGATTAAAATCGCGGCTAAGAGAACAAAGCAGGCACACGCAGGCTACCAAACCCTTGATTTTCCCTAGTCCGCGTAGGCGGACTTTGTTTGTATAGCCGCGACTTCCAGTCGTCAGGGCTTCTCTCCCCCCATTCTCCATCATATTTGGCAGACTAGTTGAGATACCCAACCTGCCGCCACTAAAATTATGGCAAAGCCTCGTTTTGTCCGCTTTTTTCGCCACCTCAATGGTGGCACCTTCAAAAAAACCTTTGCCAATACCATCAAACGGCGACTTTTGGGATTAGCCTCGGAAATTGCCTTCAATGCAATGTTATCGTTGTTTCCCGCAATTATTGCCGCCCTGACAGCGATTGGCTTATTTGAAGAATCTTTGCAAGATACTTTTAAACAGATGGCAGCGCAACTTAGTCAAATCGCGCCAGAACAAGCACTAAATCTAATTCGTGATTTTGCTAGGAAAGAAATTACCAACCCCAAAAATAGTGGTTTATTTTCTCTGAGTTTTGCGATCGCTATTTGGACTGCTTCTGGTGCGGTAAGTACGGCGATGACAGCCCTCGATCAAATCCATCAAATTCCCGCAGATAAGATCCGCCCTTTTTGGAAAGCAAAACTCATCTCTTTGGGATTAACAATAGGCACAATCATGCTTTTTGTGATGGCTTCTTTTTTGGTCTTTATTAGTGACTTAGTATTGCAACTGGTATGGCGTGAAAATGATTTTTTCGGATTATTATTGCATTTTTGGCAATTGTTTCGTTGGGCTTTAGCTTTAGGTATTGTTGCTACTGCCTTTGCTTTTATTTATCGCTACGGTCCTTCAAAGTGGAATTCAGGTACGCCGATGATGCCTGGGGCGATTATAGCGGCTATTTCCTGGGCGATTGTATCGAGTCTATTTCGGGCTTATGTGGCGAACTTCGGTAACTATAATATCGCTTATGGTGCAGTGGGAGCGGTGATTGTTTTAATGCTGTGGCTTTGGATGAGCGCTGCGGTTCTTTTAATTGGGGATCAATTAAATGTAGTTGTGGGTGAAGATATGCGATCGCGCCACCTTTCTGACGCTTTGGATAATAATGGTAACAATTAACTCTGGAAAACGGCACACATCAGAGTAGAATATTTAGCGATAAAAACACTCATTTGCGCGAAGCGTCCATGTCTAAATCTCCTATAAAGTTCACAATTGAAGCCGATGCCAAAGCGGCTACCTTAAAGCGCTTGCGTCAACTTAGCCGTTTGCTGGATAATGCTATAACCATTCCCGGAACGCGGGTTGGCATCGGACTAGATCCACTTATAGGATTGATACCTCTTGGTGGTGATTTTTTGGGGGTCATGCTTTCTGCCTACATTGTCCTAGAAGCGGCGCGATTAGGCGCACCTAAAGCAACTTTGGGCAGAATGGTCTTAAATATTATCATTGATGGCTTGTTGGGCGCTGTACCAGTGCTGGGAGACTTTTTTGATTTTGCTTGGACAGCAAACGAGTATAATATTAAGTTATTAGAAGAACATTTAAAATCTCCCGGACACAGTAAGAGCGCAGACGGATGGTTTGTTTTAGCGCTTTTGATGGGATTATTACTTGTTGCCATTGTATTAGTAGCATTACCTGTGATACTAATTAGACTGCTGTGGCAAGCCTTATTTGGTGTTTAAATTATTTGTTGATAAAAGGAATGAAAGATTGGTGGCAAGCTACTTTTTCTAAAGGACGACAAAATTTAATCATTACTGATGCTAATGGATATCCTGTACAAATCGCTTATGGCGAAAAAGGTACAGGTAAACCGCTCATTTTATTACATGGGATGGGCAGTTGGAGCTATAATTGGCGTTACAGCGTCGCCCCGTTATCTAAATATTTTCGGGTAATTTGTTTTGATGCTAAAGGTTACGGTTTTTCCGAAAAACCTGTGTCTCGTCGAGAAAAAAGCGGTCATCAACTTATTGAGTTAGAGAGAATAATTCATGCTTTATGTGATGAACCCGTTGTCATTGTCGCCGAATCTTTGGGAGCAGTAGTTGCCCTTGCTATTGCTGAAAAAAATCCTCAATTAATCGCGCGGTTAGTGGTACTAAATGTACCTATTTTTCCGCAAGGTTTGCCCCATTGGGGAATGTCGTTACTTGCACAAACGCCGTTAGAAATATTGCAAACAATTGATAGCTTACGTTTAGCATATTTGTTTGCACCTTTAGTAAGAGAAGTTATGGGAATAGAACGGCGTCGGGTGCTATTCAATCCATCAATACTTACCCAAGAAGATGTTTACTGGATAACTTACCCGTTTATTGAGTTTCCTGGTACTTTGGTGAAAGTTGCCGAAGAGTTACAAATAGCCGCGCGAGAAATTGAGCATTTGCAAGCTAATAAGCCGAATATGCTTAGTGAAATTCAAAATAATCTCGGTGATATTCAGTCTCCCACACTAATTTTGTGGGGTGAACAAGATAGTTGGTTTCCTGCTAGTGATGGCGAGAAATTGCGTCAACGTCTGAAGAATGCTAAGTTGCAAATTCTACCTAATTGCCATCATGATGCTTCTTCTGGTGCTGCACAGGCGGTTAACGCCGCTATTATTCAATTTATGCGGGATACAAACTTTATCTAAATAATCACCCTAAAAATAAATATACCAGTCCTAAATAAGAGCGTGAAAAGTTAGATTCCCGACTTATTAAAGAAGTCGGGAATCTGAACACTGCGAATTTTCACGCTCTCCCATAAAAAAAGAGTGGGAGGAAGCATATCATTCGCTTTCAAACTCCCACTCTTTCATTTGCCGCTGAAGCGTTCAGAAATATTTACGGACGATGCGCTTTATTTAGGGGGGCTAATGTGTCGAACAAATACAACGCCCGTATGCGCTTAATATTTCTGTTGCAGCAAATGGAAACTTGATTATTTATTTGTCAGAGTTGCAATCTTAGTATATCTTTTTGGGATATACATTATTTGCTTGAGAAACTTGTTTGGTAGAAGATGCATCACAAGAATTATTCAATCTTGTAATTCACTCCGATAACCACACCCTTGAAGTCCCTTATGTTTAATAATTTAACTGATTTGATTGAAGCATGGTTGCCATTTTGGCAACTTTTTCAAATAGTTGAATTCGTATCAAAAGTAGCAAATTTAAATACATTTTTGCTCTATTTTATTTAGAAAATTCAACCACAAAGAGTGTTTTGATAGTTTTGTAAAAATACCCATAAAAAAAGAGTGGGAGGAAGCATATCATTCGCTTTCAAACTCCCACTCTTTCATTTGCCGCTGAAGCGTTCAGA
>CASBQA010000090.1 GCA_949127635.1 Nostocales cyanobacterium PMM_0069
CCTAAAGGGTGCGGCTATACGAACGAAGTCCGCCTGCGCGGACTAAAAACCTTTTTTATTAGCCCACGAAGGTGGGCTTTGTTCGTATAGCCTCAGGCTGGAAGCCTGAAGGCTTTTGGGGTTTGAAATCGCGGGATTAGGGAATAGGAAAAGAATTAATACCCATGCCCTATGCCCAATTCCTACTTTTTGTGTTTGTGTATTGCGTTAATTCATCTGATATGTAAAATTGTCAGCGTATCTTGCTCTTCGGACCGGCGATCGCTCATGACCGTTATCAAAAAACCACTACCCAGATTTTTTAGTTTTGCTAACAATCCCAATTTATCACAGCAATTAATGCTGATTGGGATAGCTATGACTTTGTTTTTCGTCTTCCTGGCTTTTTTCGCACCTGTATTTCAAGCTTGGGGATGGCTGCAAGATCCTACAGATTTCTTGGCTAACCCGATTCACGAGTCACCCTCAGGAAAACATTGGTTTGGCACTAGTCGCTTGGGCTATGATGTGTTCTCGCGGACTATTTTCGGCGTTCAAGCTGCTTTGCAAGTGGTTATCTTGGCTACCTCACTTAGTATGTTTATAGGGGTGCCTTTAGGGATGCTGAGTGGCTATCTGGGCGGTAGATTAGATAAAGTTTTGCTGTTTATCATGGATAGCATTTATACCTTACCAGGGTTGCTGCTTTCCGTAACCCTGGCGTTTGTGGTGGGAAGGGGAATATTAAATGCAGCGATCGCAATCAGCATTGCTTACATCCCCCAATATTACCGCGTTGTCCGCAACCACACAGTTAGCGTGAAAACTGAAGTCTTTATCGAAGCTGCCCAAGCAATGGGTGCCAACACTTGGCAGGTTCTTTCACGATATTTATTTTTCAACGTCATTCAAAGCGTACCCGTACTTTTCACCCTTAACGCTGCCGATGCTATTTTGGTGTTGGGGGGTTTGGGCTTTTTGGGGCTAGGACTTCCCGAAGAAGTGGCAGAATGGGGACACGATTTAAAACAAGCTTTAGAAGCACTACCTACCGGTATTTGGTGGACTACGCTTTTTCCTGGTTTGGCAATGACTTTAATGGTGGTTGGGTTGTCGCTGCTAGGTGAGGGGTTAAATGAATTTGTCAATCCCCGCTTACGGAAAGAAAATAGTATCCGGAAGTAGTTTGAATTGGATAGTAGTTGGTGGATAGAGACGCGATTAATCGCGTCTGTACAATCTTAGTGGATGGTGGCAATTTCAAGAGGGGGAAAGGGGAAAGGGAAAAGAATTATAACCAATGCCCATTGCCCCATGCCCAATGCCCATTGCCCAATTTAGTTTGTTAGTCTATTATCTGTTGTATTTTCTAACTGAGAGATTTGTGTGAAAGATAACCTTTCTTTAATTGTGGCTGCTACTGGTGGATTTATGCTTTCTGTCGCTCTTACAGGTATCTTACGAGGTGCGCCGGTAACATCTTTCCAGGCTCAATCTAGTTTTCGTCCCATGACTGTGGCTGCATTAAGTATTGCACCCAAGCAGACGGAATTAGAAGATTTTAGCGCTACACAAAGGCGCTAAGTACAATATTGCATAAATTCATGACGAAAATTTATCACAAAAACTCTGCGTCACTTTGCGCTTACCTTAGCGATCCTTTGCGTTTAAAAACGTCTTCTATTTTACGCCTAGCTGTACTAAGATGCTTTTAAAATCTGAAAATTTGCGCTTTTGGGTTTAATGTGGTGAATTCTCAAGTAATCGGCATTGATTTGGGGGGAACGGCGATTAAGTTCGGGCGATTTACGGGTGATGGTGCTTGTTTACAATCTTTGAGTGTGGCAACTCCCCAACCAGCGACACCTGAAGCGGTTATGGCAGCGATGGTGGATGCGATCGCTCAACTTGACCCAGATAATCTTAGCATGGCGATCGGTGTCGGTACTCCCGGTCCTGCCGATGCCACTGGACGCATTGCCAAAGTTGCCATCAATCTGACAGGATGGCATGATGTCCCCTTAGCTGATTGGTTAGAAGCGAAAACTGGCAAACCAACTATTCTCGCTAATGATGCTAATTGTGCGGGGTTGGGAGAAGCTTGGTTAGGTGCCGGACGCCATTTTCAAAACCTGATTTTGCTGACTTTGGGAACTGGCGTTGGTGGGGCGGTTATTTTAGATGGTAAATTGTTTGTTGGGCATCAAGGAGCCGCTGGAGAGTTGGGTTTAATTACGTTAAATCCCGATGGTCCGATGTGTAATAGCGGTAATCAAGGCTCTTTGGAGCAGTATACCTCCGTCGTGGCAATTCGTCGCCGCACCGGGAAAGAACCTGCGGAATTGGGCGCTTTGGCACAAGCGGGAGATGCGGAAGCTTTGACTTTTTGGCAAAATTATGGTAAATATTTAGGCGCTGGTTTGAGTAGTTTGGTATATGTATTGACACCCCAGGCGATCGTTCTTGGTGGTGGTGTCAGTGCCAGTTTTGAATTTTTCTTGCCAACTCTTCAGGCAGAAATTGAGCGACGGGTACTGGCTACTTCTCGCGTGGGGTTACAAATCTTGCCAGCAGAATTGGGTAATTATGCGGGAATAGTGGGTGCCGCGAAGTTGGCATTGCAACGCTATTTGGGATGTTAAATTATGGTTAAAACAATTCCAGCTAGAGATATTAGTCTTTACGAATTAGAAGAAAAATTTGGTTTGCAACTTGTTACAGACACCAGTTTTTTTACAGAATGGACAGAGAATTTACAGACTCTGACTGATGGTGAAAAGAGTGCGATGTCTAACGACAAGCCGTTACACGTCTACGCACGAGTGCAGAGCAATTATTTTAACTTGAATAAGCGCCGTCCGATGTCAGAAGAGGCGGTGAAGATGGTAGTATTGTCTCCTCTACTCGATTTAGCTGGATTTTATCAAGCTCCTTTTGACATTGAAACCGAGACATCTATTGAGATTTGTGCTGAAGATGAGGGCTTTGTTGTTAAAGGAAACATTGATGTCCTTATTATTCAAAAGCGGTTTTGGGTACTTGTCATCGAATCTAAAAGCAGTAAACTTGATGTCATGGTAGCCCTACCCCCAGCACTGGCTTATATGGTTGATAATCCAAATTCTGCAAAACCTACTTTTGGTTTGCTTGTCAACGGTAGGGAGTTTGTTTTTATTAAGTTAATTAAACAAGAACAACCTCTGTATGCACGATCTTATGCGCTATCTATTGAACGCGATTCAGAATTACACCAGGTAGTGAGTATATTGAAGCGCATTGGAGAATTAATTATATCGTAGTGAGCACTTTAGTGCTCAAAATAAGCGATGAATCGCTTACTACGGGTCAATCATTCTGACTCACCAATCAGGGTATTGAGCCGAAATGTTGGTAATTTTTTAGCAAATAAGTTGGCTGCATATGTTTAAGTGCAAGTCGCTATAGCTATTCCTAAACATCGCAGAAATCAAAATTTCTGCCTTGAAAACTTATCCAGCCGCTTCAAGCGATTGTCGAATGTCCTTGAAGAGTAAAAGCAGGTGGAGGGGATTGGTTGGGGATTCTTCCATGCCGAATTTGAGGTAAAAGGCGCGGGCTGACTCGTCTTTGGCATGGACAAGAAAAGCACGACCGCCAATGGTTTCTGCCCCCGCCAGGGAACGGCGTAGCGCGTTGCGAAACAGGGCTTTGCCTAAGCCTTTTCCCTGTTCGCCTCGGTCTATGGCAAACCGCGCCATCAGGATAACTGGTACGGGATAACGCCCCTGCCCTTTGATAACACGAGCGGGGGCATCGTCTGGCGATACGGACGCAGGGGCAAGGCTGTAATAGCCGATGACGCGCTCGGAGCGGCTCATGACATAGGTTCTGGCTCCGCCGCTTGCCTGATTTTGCAAAGCGTATTTCATCAGGAAATCATTAAGCGGTGGCTTGCCGCAATCGAAACCCACAAAAATGTGACTTTTGGTCAGCAGAACAGGCTCATTTAAAGGCTCACTTTGCATTAGAACGGGTCTGGTTCGCTAAAGAGCCGTTGCAATTGTGGAACGACTTTCGGCGGCGCGTCAAGACGATCGCAGAACGCTTCCCACTGATCGGGCGGCAAGCGAAACTCGGTTTGCTGCATCAGAATTGCATTCGCGGCATCAAGCGATGCTTGCAGGACAAACTTGCTGACATTCGTGTGCCGCACGCGTGCCGCTTCTGCCAGTATTGCCTTTTCCGGCTCCGTTGCGCGAATGGAAAGCCGCGTTTCTTTGGGTGTAGCGGCGGCTGCCTCAAACATGGTTTTTCTCCTATGGCTTTCTTTGTATTCCCAATGTACACCCAATGAGTGGAAACTGCTATTTATTTAAACCCACATTTTATTCATTCTGACTCACCAATCAGCGTAAAAGCTGCCCAGTTGACAGGCTCAGGCTCTTTTTTCATAGTTGTCAGCATGGCTTGGCGTAAGGCTGTGGCTTTGTCAGGGTTATTTTGAATATTTTTGTAAAATTCACTCATTAGG
>CASBQA010000091.1 GCA_949127635.1 Nostocales cyanobacterium PMM_0069
AAATTTTTAGGTATAAAAACATGTTGAAGAAACTTACATTTGGTATTTTGGCTGCTGCAATCGCGATCGCTCCTGGTGCCGCATTTGCCGGTCAATCTCAAAGCAACGTGCAAGTTACCGAGCAAAATGGTGTTGCACAAAATGGTAGCACCAACGCTCAAACCTCCACCAGCACCAACGTACAACAACAAATTCAAAACGCACAGAAACAAGCTGGTGGATACCGTGGCAGCTACTACAAGCCCCGCTACCCCAGAGCTAACACAAACCAATCTCAAGGCTCTGTACAACGTACAGGTCAAAGCGGTGCTGCGATTGACGGTTCTGTGAATGCTCAAGATAGCACAACCCGCAACAGCCAAAGCCAAAGTGTTCGTGGTCGCTAATTATTAATTGAGTTCTTAGGCGTTGCAAAATTGAAGGAATCAGCTTTCATTATGCTTCTAAAGCAACGCCAACTCGAAATCATTAAGAAATTTCAAATCGGATTCAAAAATATGTTGAAGAAAACTTCCATTTTTAGTCTTTTAGCCGCAGCAATGATTATAGCACCATCTGCTGCCTTCGCAGGCGATTCGGGTACTCGCCAAGAGCTTAATCAAAGTGCTACTTCGATTAACAACAGTCGAGTCGATCAAGGAGCTAGCCAAACAAGCTACCAGTACCGCAACAACAGAGCAGGTTCTCGCTACGGCAGCTATAATTGCCCAGCAAACCAGCAATCACAACGCTCAAATCAGCGTATTGACCAAAATGGTGTAGCGATTAACGATAGCGTTGTCAGCCAACGTGCCAATCAAGCAAACTTGCAACGTCAAGTTGGTGCCGCTCCACGGTACTGCCGCTAAAGCACTTGTGTTATCAGCTATCAGCTATCAAGTTTGGAACTTAAAATACTGCTGCTGTGGTTGCTGACTAAACCCTTGATTAATTCTACTGCCACGAGAAGGGCGTTGTTAAATAATTAATTCTCAAACCCGCCCGGATCGGTTTCAAGTCGAATTAGTCTGTTAGCAAGCCTGTGGTGTGGTGCTGACAGCTTTTACAGGGGTATTACCGATTTGCTAGCTTGCGAAGCAGAAAAAAAAATCGGTTTTTTCTATTAGGAGAGTGATTAAGTTATGTTTCCCAAACAAACAGTTTCATTACTAGCAGTCTTATCTGCGCTAATTGCATTACCAAGTGGAATTGCCAGAGCCGGTGAAATCTACGTTCAAACTGATAACGTTCAAGTCTCGGTTGGCAATGACAGCGGTATCCGGATTAACAGCACTCCCACACACACATACTTGTTTCCCCGTTGGCTTTCTGCACCGATCGCATCACCTCGCGGCATTATCACAGCAGGTAACACAAGAATTCAAACTGACGACGTAATGGTCGATTTTGATGACGACGATGACGACGATATCAGGGTTAACACAATTCCCAGAAGAACAACTATTATTCGGACTCCAGCGCCGATTTATCGACCAAATAGTGTTCGGACTTACGGAATTTGGAAAAACCCCCGCTCAACCCCGTCGATGCGGTGTAATGGCAGAAATATAACAAGAACAAGCACTCAAAGCCAGAGTTCTGGTAGAGCAGTTAATCGCAGTTATAGTTCGATGACAACAACAACTTGTCAATAGTTCACGTTTTGTTTATTTCCATTAGGATACAACCATGAATTTAAAATTACTTTCTCTTGGTATTTTCTCAGTTGTAAGTGTATCTCCTTTCTTGATGCCTTCCTTTACTCCTAAAGCTGAAGCTGGGTGTGTTGCAGTTGATGTGGGAGTGCAAGTAGCGGTTGACGGTTCCAGAACACGTTCGCAATCGAATAACGTTAACCAACGCTTTGATCCGAATTGCAGTGGTGGCAGTGTCACCAGCGTCGGTAGACAAGTTTGTGTTTCTACCAAGTGCGATCAAACACGGACTAGCAATCAGTCTGTTAGTGGAAGTGGCAGATACTACACTGGTGGTCGAAATATTCCAATTAAAGTCAATGTTCCAGTGCATGTATACAACCGAGCTGCTGACCCCAACTTTCCCTTTAACAACAGATAAATTAGCCCAATATTTATAGATTGGGTGTAACCATTTTAATCGTTTTGAATTCCCCTCCGGGGGAATTTCGTCATAAATATTTTCTTCACATTACTTTAGGGAGTTTCCCGCCTTGAGCAGTTGAGCTTAAGCTCATAGTATATAGTCAAGGGAGTAAATCTAATTATGAAAAAAATTCTCACAGTTTTGGCAAGTAGCGTTGCTTTTCTTATCGCGACGATGTTTGTAGTTCAAAGCTTAACTCAAACCAATCAAAATCAAAATACTTTTCTCCGTTCGGATAACACTAGTATTAACTCAGACAGTACTAGCGTTAACTCAGCTACCAATAATGACGATGATGATATGAAAGACTCTGGAACTTTTATTAGCCAACAAAACGATCAATCATCTCAGTCTCAACGAAGCACTCTCAATCTGGATGCAGCTAGTCTTAGTCAACCTAATATTCTCAGCATTAATAGCTCTGCAACTCAATTGAGAGGTCAGATTATTGTAGATGGTAAAATGGTGAAAAGACTCAACAAAAATAGTTCTGAGATTAATCTGTCACCTTATCTATCAATGGGACAACACAAAGTTGAAATTACTGCCCGTTATTCTCCCCCAACCTCTGGGGTGAGTATACAAATAAACGGACCTGGTACAAATGTCACTCAACAAAATAGCGGTGATGGTGCCTTGAATTACAAAATTGATGTTAACGTCCAATAGCGTGAATCAAGTTTTGTTTAATTTAAAATTGTATGTACGTAGAGACGTAGCAATGCTACGTCTCTACAATAATTTGGGGCTTAATTGTTATAGCCTGGAGGCTTTTTGCACATTTGGAATGCTCTCCCTAATATTTATTTTTTGTAGTGAGGACTTTAGTCCTCATCAGATAAGGACTGAAGTCCTCACTACGAGATGATCAACGTTATATGATTAGACATTGTATAAAGCAAGTTTATGATTAACTAGTTCTAGTTGCTTGTAATTGATTTTCTAGATTTGCCCGCAACCGCAAGTCTGCGACTGACCAAATCCAAAAATTGTTAGAACATAAAGCAAAATCATCATGTTTATGAGTAACGATCGCATCTAATTTTTCATAACTAGGGCTTGCTGACAAAGTAGGAAAAGGTAATACTGTGGGGATTGTAAACGTTATACGTCTTGTTAAGTGCAAGAAAAAAGGATACAATCACCCAAAACCCTTGCATTACCATTGTTCGTCAGTACAATTAGTGTAATTAGTAACTATGTACAGAAAACAAGAGCAACCTCCAATTCCACCGGAAAATTTTGAACTGACCAATGAGTGTAAGCTATCACAAGATAATCGCTGGGTAATGAT
>CASBQA010000092.1 GCA_949127635.1 Nostocales cyanobacterium PMM_0069
TTATTTAGGACTGCTATATCTAGTCAGCGCTGAAAACGCCTGCCACAATGGCATTGTTCAATTCTAAATTTAAAATTTATTATGACTCGATATTCAATTCCTTCAGAAAATTTGCCACAAAATCTAGTTAGTCCACCCGAATTGGACACTTTAGATTGGGAATCACGGATGGCAAGATTGGTTGGCTTGGTAGAAGAATCTTCATCTGCTAATACCGACGAAGCAGTAGAAGAATCAACTCCTTCGTTGCAACCTTTGTCTGATCCTCAAGAAGTTCGTACTAAGGAACCCCTCTCATCTAACCCCTTTGCTAAGTTAGGCTTGGTGGGTGCTGGTACTTTGGGTATAGTTTTGGTGGCTGGGGTGTTTTTGTCGCAGCTAATGAACACTGGCAAGCAACAGCCAAAAAAGAATAATTCTGTTTCCATGCGATCGCAACCAATAAGCGATTCCCGCCCGCAGCAGCTACAATCAGAACTTGAGACTTTAAAAACTAAATTAGCCCTGACTGAACAAACAGAAGCGGTGAAAGCAGCACAACAAAAGCTGAGACTTCAAAAACCAACACCGACTCAGGTTGCATCTCGACCACTTTCACGAACACAACCACCAACTTCTGTCAATACAGCGAGGATACCACTGGAAAGGATACCGACACCGGTGCGAACAGTTTATGTGCCTCGCGTAGTCACTGTTGAGCGTGTCATTAAAGCACCTTCTGTTCCACAAAAGCCTATTCCACAAAAACCTGCTAACTCTAAAATTTTACCATCACCTTTGCCGATAGTTGCACCAAACACCCAGCCAATAGTTACAGTAACTCCCAAACCCACGCCAGATCCGCTTCAGGAATGGGCAAAGTTAGCAAAATTAGGTAGCTACGGTATGGTTACTATCACTGAAAATAGTGTTAAACCAATTACTCCTCCACCTGTAAATAATACTCGGTTGGCAACAAATACCAAGCCAGACGACGAACCAGAAGAAGAGCCAACCCCTGCGGTCAGCCAAACAAAACAGCAGACTCCGAAATCTGTGGCTGTAGGAACTAGAGCGAAAGCTGTATTTGCGACCGCTGTATTTGGAGAAACTACCAGAACAACCAGTAGGGATGATAAAAAAGACCAAAGCGGCAAAGACGTATTTGTAGTGCGTTTGAAAGAGCCATTAAAATCTGTGGATGGTGCGATCGCTTTACCTGCTAAGACTGAATTTTTAGCTCAAGTTCGTTCTATTTCCGAGCAAGGCTTCCTACAATTGGATGTAGTCAAAGTTATTGTCCCAAATAATAACAACTTCACCGAAAAAAGCTTACCGCCAAATGCAATAACGGTTCGCGCTCCACAAGGCAAACCTCTCATAGCAAGTCAATATTCTAATCAAGGGGGATCTGTCGCAGGGGTAGCCGATGTAGGAGTATTCGCCTTGAATGGACTTGGTAAAGCAGCAGAGATATATAATCGTCCTGATACCAGAATCCAGTGCGTCAATAATGGTACTAGTACTACTAATGGGATTAATAATTGTTTTCAAACCACCGACAACAGACGCAACATCTTAGCCGGCGTTTTGGAAGGTGGTGCGACTAATATAGCTCAACAAATTTCCCAACGCAATCAACAAAATATCTCTAAAAGACAGGCGCAACGCACTAACGTTTGGTTTATGCCCGCAGGCAAAGAAATTGAAATATATGTAAATCAAACAACGCAGTTTTAATAGTTAGAAGTTGAAGAATGAAGCATTAAAAATTTCGGCGTTGCTGAATTCAGACATTAAATACCTAATATCTGGTAGAGACGTTCCGCCGGAACGTCTCTACTAATTACAGCGGCACGTCTCTACAAGTGTTAAGGTGCTTTTCTTAATGCATGACATGATATCATTTAACAACGCCCGCATTGAATTTGCTTGAACTATTTATCTATTTCAATTTTTGCAGCCATGAAAAACGAGACATCACAAGGAAATACTCCAGATAAATCTTATTTATTACATCTGGCTACCTTGATTTTTTCAACTGCAATTTTATTAGTTGCAGGTCGTGTTTTAGCTAATAATGCCGTTCTTCGTTCGATGTTTTCCTGCCAAGCACAGGGTTTGGGGGGAGCAACACCTATTATCGATATTTGGTATCAACAAGGAACAAACTTAAGTTTTATTCAAGCTGGAGAAGTAATTAAGAAAGTTTGGTTAAACGACCCTTCACAGGTAACTATAGATTTTGATGGTCCGATGTGTATGCAATTTGGTCAAGATCGGAATGTGAGTCAAGGAGATTGTAAAAACTCAGCCGCGAATGTAATTCAACTCAGACGAATTCCCAAACTGAAAATTGCCGGATTGCCTAATACTAATAATACGCTTTTAACAGTAGTTACTGAAAAACAAGGTAAAACCAAGTTGTATGCATTTCGAGTAATATATGGCGAAGGTAGCCCTGAATATAGCACTTTAGCAATTTTCGCTGACCCTCCTTCCACTAATGAAGCGCCTTGTGTGAGAACTGCAAAATAATTTAAAATAATGATCGCAGACTTATTTAATCAACATTAATCATTCCTCAAGTTGCCCCCAGAGATATTTATGAAATGTCTCTACAGTGCAAAATTATAATAGACAACCGATATGGAAATTAATTATGCGTTACCCAGAACCCCTAGAGACGTAGCATTGCTACGTCTCTACATGTTTTAAATTGGACTTTTTTCTGAGGCGTTTTTACGTGGTTCTAACCAGTCTAGGTGAGAATCCGTAAAGGCAGAAAGTCTGGAAAGCCTACCAAACGCTACCTTTCACTGCGACGGTTTCAGAAGTCTTTAGGGCTTGCTCCATCGCTGGAAGCTTCAGAAGATAAGATTAAAATCAAAATCGTTATTTAGAGTGAAGATAATCTCGTAAATCTTTTGTACGTTGTTTTGTCAGTCTCTCCAAACATCCATTACGAAAGATTTCATAACCTGTGGTACCACGGGAGTTATATACTTCAAAATTGCAGTTATTATCGCGAAACTTAATCCACGACTGTTGCCCAGTAATTAATAACTGCTTTGGCTCGCTGCTTAAGGTGGAAGTGATTTGTTGATAAACTTGATTTAATTTTTTATCTGCTGCTTGGTAAGATTGTTGAGAGCAAAATTTCACTTCTGTTGTCGCTGTTGCCTTAGAGCAATTAATTGTTTGTGTTTGAGCAATGCTGGGGGTAGAAATTGCTAAAGCTGATAACGGTGCGATCGCCACCAAGATAAATGTGCTAATTTGTTTATACATAGATAATATTGCTAGAGAAAAACTCGCTTTTTCGGAAATTATGCTTAATTCCCCGCGATAGTGATTTCCAAGATAGTATAAACTTTTACATTTGTCTGGTAAATTTCCAATACTCTTAAGATTTGCAGATAGAGGAAAACTCAGCTTTGACATTCCAGCGTTTACCGTCGTGAAGCAGCAGCGTTAAGCGATCGCACTTGAACTCAAAATGTAACTGTCGAGCAACAAATTCTCTCCAAGCAATTTTAAAGTTTTGCTTTGTTAAATCCCGAAATGCTACTGTCAGGTGTGGAGTGAATGAGCGATTTTGAGTGTCAATAATTCCCAACTTCTCCACATCCGCCATTAAATCAGCTTGCAAATCCATCAATTCTGGACTTTGCACAACATCAATATAAATGACGCGGGGAGGAAATGCCGCAAAGTTATGCAGTGTGACGGGTATAGACTCTCGGCTACTAGCAAACTTATTGAGAGAATCTTCTAACAATGATACATTGCTATCTGCCCATTCAAAAGGCGGTTGTAAGGTGATATGCGGTGGAGATTTTTGTGCTTCACTACTAGCATAGCGATCGGCGAAGTCTTGTTTAATTTCGTTGGCGGAGTCTTGAATGGGCTGCGGTGGTAACAAAGCGATAAAATAACGACTCATAGGATTTTGGATTATAAAGTACAGCCGGCAACGAATGATACTATCTACGGGCTGGGAATTTGGGATGATGAAAGTACTGCCTAGCCTAGATATTTAGGACTTACGCAACTGGCACATATATCGGGGTCAAGAGTCAAGAGTCAAGGGTCAATAGTAAAGGGTCAATAGTCAATAGTCAATAGTTAAGAGTTAAGAGGAAGCAAGTAGATGCCTTGGTTTGTCAAGATTGAAGAGGGCAAAGTCGATAAAAACATCTTTGACCAATACGTACCCGCTCACAAAGCTTATGTTGAAGATTTGATAGCCAAAGGACACAAAGCACGATCGGGCTATTGGGTAAAGATGGGAGGGGGTATGTTGCTGTTTGAAGCTGCTTCAATGGATGAGGCAAAAGCGATTGTCGCTCTCGATCCCTTGGTGCAAAATGGCTGCGTCAATTACCAGCTTTACGAATGGCGGATTGTAGTCGAATAACACACATCTACTAATTTTTGTGTTATGATTGTTAGTGACCTGGAACTATGCGATTGCAACGCCCAAATCTTGTCAGAACCGGAAGGTGGCAGCAATACGGGATGCTTGTAGTAGGCGTAGTCTCCGGGTCGCCCAATTTTTAGGAGCGCGTCTCTGCAATGCCTGGTTTTGGAGATATTGTTCAAAAAGCTTTTTACCTCGGTGTTGGGTTAGCTTCTTACGCGGGTGAGAAAGCAGGGGGAAAATTAGCCGAATTGCGATCGCAAGTCCAAAAACTGGCAGATGAAATGGTTGCAAAAGGCGAAATGAATACAGAAGAAGCCCGCCGCTTCGTCGAAGATATGATGAAGCAAGCTCAACAGCAACCACCATCTGATGCTACCACTTCAGAAAAGCGCCCCTCGGAACCGCGTCGCATTGAAATTTTAGAAGACGATGAGCCAACGATGAAAGATGCATCAACTGACGATGTTGGTGAATTGGGTGAACAAGTGCGAAAACTGCAAGAAGAGTTAAGACGACTGCAACGCGATAAGTAGTTGTGAATACCGCGTTACAATTCAGAAATTAATACATATTTCTCAGGGTGTATTATAGTGCTTATATGTATTTAGCACGAAGCGCCCTGTTGAAATCTAGTAACGGCGTTAATCTTATGGAAAACTGGCAAAAAGATATCGCGGAAATGATAGAAACTGTTGCAGATGAAGTAGATCGCTTCTTCTTAGGGATGGGTGATATGGTGGATGCCTTTTTTGAGCTAACCGAAGAAATTACCGATCAATTACAAAATAGCATTGGTGTTGAAGTTGACCAGTATTTACAAGATTTGGCTGAACCAATTTTAGAAGTATATTGGGGACTCGAAGAAGTTGTTGGCGATGTAGACCCAGCTTTTCCTTATTCAGTTGAAGCAACAAGCCAAGAAAATCCCGCTTGCATTGGTTGTCGTAACTACCACGGTCAAGTTTATGGTGGTAACTTGCTGGTTTGTGCGATGCATCCCGAAGGATATGAAGATGAGAATTGCCCAGACTGGGAACAGCAAGATTTAGGATTTAGAGATGAGGATTTTTGAATCAGGGACTGGGGACTACTAGTACCGCAAGGCGGAAGTCAAAAGTCACTCATTCAAAAGTAATATGGAGCAAGCTTTTTAGCGATTGACAATGGTAGCTTTATTTACGCCGACTTGTACTAGTCTGTCAAACTCCTAAATGACGGTTAGAGAGACGCAAGGAAATCGCCGTCTCTACAGAAAATCTATCCGTGAATTAGTCCTTTTATAAAATTAATTTATTGGTAAAATACTCTAGATCATAATGCGCCTAACGCACCCAACATCAATCTAATGTTTACTTGATAAATATTTATTTTATGACTAACTCATTACCAGAAACTGCATCTGAGTCAAGCCAAGAAATGAAGTATGGGGAACGGGAAATTGCGGAAGGACAATTAATCACATTTCCTAATCCGCGTGTGGGTCGGCGATACAATATTAATATTTCTTTACCGGAATTTACTTGCAAATGTCCATTTTCCGGTTATCCAGATTTTGCGACGATTTATATTAGCTATGTGCCTGATGAGCGAGTAGTGGAATTAAAGGCGTTAAAGCTTTACATTAACAGTTACCGCGATCGCTATATTTCCCACGAAGAATCTGCAAATCAAATTTTAGATGACTTTGTTGCGGCTTGTGACCCCTTAGAAGTGACTGTCAAAGCAGATTTTACACCACGCGGTAATGTGCATACTGTCGTTGAAGTGCATCATCAAAAGTCGTAAACTAAACGCACCTTATCGTTATAATATGGTTCTACTCACCACACCCCAGCAGCAAACCCCTGTAGTGACTTGGGAAAAACTCCCAGACGACTTTATTCTACCCGACGATCCAGTGGAAAATATTCAACAGCCTTCCTTAGCCGCAGCGTTAACGGATGCTTTAGGTGCCGCAAATCGCATTCAACCGGAAATGCTTGTGGTATCGAATTTTGGCATCGTCGCTAATATTAATAAAAAAACAGTCGTCAAAGCACCAGATTGGTTATATGTACCGCGTGTATTACCCGTTGCTGCTGGAGTAATTCGTCGCAGCTACACAAAGTGCTGAAGTTGAACGTGAACGGGCTGATAATGCGATCGCCCAATTTGAAGCTGAACGTCAGCGCAAAGAAGTCCTCGCAGCAAAGTTGCGAGAATTAGGTATAGATCCAGATGCACAGTTAGGTCTTTAGGAGTCGCTTCGCGATCGCAACATCAGCTAATCTTTTCTGTCAAAATGCTCGGTTCCTCACTTGGATTCGCTGAACTTAATTGATCTAAAATATCCAAAACCTCTTGTTCAAAAGCAACTTGAGCGCGATTAGTTTTACCACCCACATATAAGCGATCGCCTTTTTGCAAAGCCCAAATTTGTGAATGGGAAAAGTAACTCATCACCACACCCAGCATTAGCAAAGCAAACCCAGTATAAACAACCGGAATACCTGGATCTCCTTTAATTTGCAAGCCAGTGCTACCAATGACATCAAGAACTTTTAACGTCACCCCATTAACTTCCGTTGACGTGCCGGCACGCACAGTATTAACCAGCTTACCAGTTGAATCGTAAATTAATAACGTGTTTTGCAAATCTCTTGCTAGCAGCGAGACACCTGCACTTAAATCGGGTTTTGTGGGAATCCAAGTTCCCCAAATGCGCCCTTTATTCTTAGTATTAAGTTGCGTCATTGGTAGCTCAAA
>CASBQA010000093.1 GCA_949127635.1 Nostocales cyanobacterium PMM_0069
CAATATTCTGTACCTCATGAATGTGGGAATCGCTATAAGTGATATTATATCCGTTTGATTAATAGTCATAAAAACATACCTACCGTCGTAGAGACGTAAGGAGTGGAACGTCTCTACAGTTTTTTATGGAATTCGATCATTTAGAAGATAGATTTTTCTTCTTTAATTACGCCATAACCATGCCGCCATCGACATTAAACACTTGTCCGGTGATGTAAGCAGCAGCGGGATCGGCAGCAAGAAAGCGCACCATACCGGCGACTTCTTCGGGTTGACCGTAGCGATTTAGGGGAATAAATTTAAGAATTTCTTCAGTATTGCTGAGTTTGCTGGTCATGTCGGTGGCGATGAAACCAGGTGCGACGGCGTTGACGGTGATCCCGCGAGATGCAAGTTCTTTGGCGACGGTTTTCGTAAAGCCGATGACACCTGCTTTCGCGGCGCTATAATTTGCCTGTCCGGGGTTGCCCATTTGTCCGGCAACGGAGGTAATATTGATGATGCGCCCGGAACGTTTCTTGAGCATAATTTTACTAGCAGCGCGTGTGCATAAGAATACACCAGTTAAGTTTAGGTCTATTACTGCTTGCCAGTCTTCTAGCTTCATTCGCAAAAGTAATGTGTCGCGGGTGATACCTGCGTTGTTGACCAAGATATCAATGCGATCGCATTTTTCCATGACGCTGTTAAATAGTGCGTCTACTTGTTCGGCTTGAGAAACATCAGCTTGCAGTGCTAAAGCCTGACCTCCCGCTGTTGTGATTTCTTCTACTATTGCCTCCGCAGCGCGGCTAGAACTGGCATAATTGACAATTATATAAGCTCCGTGTGTCGCTAATTCGAGTGCGATCGCTCGCCCAATTCCCCGTGAAGCACCTGTTACAATTGCCACCTTTCCACGCAAAGAAAGCAAATTTTCTGGCAAAATCTCCATAAAATAGTCCTCATTTTTTGAATCCCCGCGCTAATTATCTTATGGTGATTCGTGCCTGAGACTGACAGCAAATGCTTTTTTTTATTCGTAGTCAGCACAAAGCGTGCTTAAAAGCGCTCTTCGCGCTTACTACATTAACCAATCGGACGATTTCCCGGATTGACTGCGTGAATATACTCACTACCTGAATGGGGTCTTCCTCGTTTATAACTAGCTTCTTCTGGTTTACCCCATCCCAACTGCAAAATTATTTCCAAAAAATTAGAATTTTTAAACACGCACAAACTTGCCCATTCTGTTCTCTGAGCAATTCTTTCTACATCAGTTTTGAGAATTTGTTGGTATTGTTTATTATTATTAAAACTCAAGTACAAATCCATTTCATCTGTTACTTCATCCCAAAAATTCAAGAGAGAAATTTTAGCATTTTTTAAGATTTCCAAGTCACAGGGTAAAGCACTTAATTGAGTATCTACTTCTGGATATCGCAAAGTTTTACTTTTAATAGTTACCTTGCGCCAGACGATTCCCGAAACTTGATATTTTTTTTGATAGTCGTGAATAGCAGCTTTAAAATCTTCATATGCAGTGAATTTTTGTAGCCCATCACTTTTGATAAACTGGTCAATTAAAGGATTGCCAGATACCGTTACTTCTAACTTTAAACGCTCACCCTTGAGGCAGGCTTGGCGTTCAGAACGTAAAATTTGGATTAGTTCCTCTGTAGTATAAACCTTTGACATGAGGGCACACTCTATTAGTCATTGGTTGGGCATTGGGCATTGGGCATGGGGCATGGGGCATAGGGCATTGAGTTTCTCTTTACTCTTTTCCGCTTTTAAATTGGACTTACGCAGAATTATGAAAAAACGAACCGCCAAGTACGCCAAGAACACCAAGTAATAAGAGTTTGAGAGAGTTTTTGCGTAAGTCCTATTAAAATATCCATTACCCAGTCCCTAGTTATTGATTTTGTGCTTCTTGTCTTATTATTAATCAGGAATATTTAGATATTATCTCCTGATTTCAATCACTATGTCGTATCTGATTTCACAAAAAATTAGGACAGACGAATTAAGTCTGCCCTATAAGTTATTCAGTTATTTCACTATTTAACTCATTGAAGGAACGCCGTTTTAACTGCACTGATTTATCACGAGGTAATAAATCAAACACTTCGCGCAATCTGTCGTCTATTTCTTCATACCGCACTTGACCGTTTTTATTCAAAACTACATTACCCGACTGGTTAAACAGGACAACTTGTGGAACAGCACCAGAGTAGTAATAACCTGGTTCTGTAGTATCGTAGGTTTCTTTGGGTAAGATAGAATCCACACTTACGGGGATAATTTCTGCGGCACGACCATAAAATTCTTGTATTCGTGAAACAATTAGGGCATATTGTTTGCAATCGCTGCTGTCCTCCACATAAAACGCTAATACTGCGGGTTTATGTTGTGCTAAGGTTTGTGCGAGGGTTTGTGTGGGAGGAACCAGCGAACCATTGCCAGCATAGACGACAAAAATATTGCCATCATACGTATCAGTATTGATACCTGCAAATGCAGGTTGCATCTCAATGATGAACAGGCAAGCTATTATCAAGAGGCATTTAGAGAAAAAACGCCACCAGGAAAAAAGAATTTTGGGTGAAAAATTTAACTTTATACCAGTCATCAAAAGAAACCTTTTAACCTCAATTTTGTTTGACTACTGCGTGAGTTTGTACTGAATAAAGCGAATTAAGCCGGATATATAATTACGCCTAAGTACCAAGTTTTAAGATAACGTAGGATACTAATGTGGAAAAAATTAAATTTATAGATAGACTGAGACTAGCTGTTGCAGTGTCGGTGGCAAAAAGTGTAACTTTTGGAGTGCGATCGCTTCGTCTAGGTGCTGCTAGTGTATTACCAGGCTCAATTGCTCGTCGCATCGAACCCCAATTATTGCAGTTATTGAGTCAGCAAGTCAAAAACGGGGTAATTTTGATTGCTGGTACTAACGGTAAAACTACAACAGCGCTATTTTTATGTGAGATACTACAACGCAAAGGCTACCGCGTAGCGCATAATTCTACAGGTGCAAATCTGGAAAATGGCTTGATGACTGCGTTGATGGAAAACTCCAACTTGCTAGGCAAGCTGGATGTCGATTACGCCATTTTAGAAGTGGATGAGAATATTGTGCCTCTTGTTTTGGCACCAATTAAACCAAAGCTGATCCTTTGTTTAAACTTGTTCCGCGACCAACTTGACAGATATGGGGAAGTTGATACTATTAGTAAGCGTTGGACAAAAGCGATCGCTACTTTACCTTCTCAAACTCTCGTTGTCGCCAACGCTGACGATCCAACAATCTGTTATCTTGGTCAACAATTATCTCAGCAAAAAGTCTCATTCTTCGGTTTGAATGAACCAGAAAACTATCTAGAAGCAATTCCCCATGCTGTTGATTCTATTTATTGTCCAAAATGCGGACATGCTTTAGACTACAAGGGAGTTTATTTATCCCATATGGGTGAATATTCCTGTCCTAGTTGCGGCTTTAGTAGAAGTAAACCAACTCTTGATAGCAGCGAATGGGAACAAATTCTTGTTGGGTTGTACAACAAATATAATACTCTAGCTGCTGCTACTGCGGCGAAAGAATTAGGTGTTGATGAAGCTACTATCCGCGAGACAATTCCTAACTTTCAAGCTGCTTTTGGTCGGGCTGAAGAATTAAAAATTAATGGCAAAAATGTCAGAATTCTGTTATCAAAAAATCCTGTAGGCACAAATGAAACTATTAGAGTAGTAACTCAAAGCAGTGATACAACAACTTTGCTAGTGTTGAATGATAAAAGTCAAGATGGTGAAGATGTTTCTTGGATTTGGGATGTTGATACAGAGAAATTGGTAGAACGTGGAGGTACTTTGGTAGTTAGTGGCGATCGCGCTTATGATATGGCATTACGTCTTCGCTACAGCGAATCTTCTCCCCAAACCAATTTTAATCTAATTGTGGAAGAAAATTTGCGTCAAGCTATCAATACTGCTTTAGAACGCACGCCAATTAACGAAACTTTACATATTTTACCTACTTATACAGCCATGCTAGATGTGCGAGAAGCGCTGACGGGTAAGAAGATTCGATAATTTGGGAGTGGTTAGTGGTTAGTTGATAGTTGATGGTTGATAGTGGGTAGTTGATAGCTGATAGTTGATGGTTGATGGTTGATAGTTGATAGTGGATACTGGATAACTGTTGACTTTTAACCAACAACTATTAGCCAACAACTATCAACCAACAACCAACAATTATTGCAACTATCAACTAACAACTAACAACTAACGAACAACAACCAACAACCAACAACCAACAATTATTGCAACTTCACAGCTGCACGTTGTAAAGGTAGAACTTCTTCCAAAGTTAATTCATGATCGGTTGTCAAGTGACTGTTACAACAAATCGTGCTGAAAAATACTTGCTGACCAACTACTTGCGAAAAATGCTTTTCTAGTAATAAACGCGATGTAATATCTCCTAATAAGTCGGAAAGGTCTTTTGTGAGTTGGTCTCTATCATCACGGTGAACCATTCTAAATTTGAAGGGTTTTTCACCTACCAAATTTCTAATATCGGAATCAAACTTGTCTTCTTTGCCTTGAACATACGCAAAAGATACTGCCTCTAAAAATTTCCAAGCTTCGGGAAATATCTCGCTAATTTTTTCGAGATGGTTCTCAGTTTGGTAGACCAAAGTAGCCGTTTTACAATCCATATGGTAATTTGTCAGGTGTTGAAATCAACAAGGATGCACCCTGTAATATTACGACTCAACACCAAGAAATATAACAATAATGTCATATATTTTCAAATTTAAAAACGACACTCTGTCAAACTAGAAAAACTGTGACTTCAAATACAAAAATAAATTAGAAAGTAAGTATTTTAAATGAGAATTTATTCAGAATTGGAGAATGAAGAATCAGAAAATTTTGATTAAAATAACTCGAATTGTGGGTAATTTTCTTCTTTAGTACCCAATCCCTAGTCCTCAGCCCCGAATCCCCTTTATTAACGAACAGTTCAATCAAGGTAAGATTTACACCAACCTTTTTGACATGTTGATGACATTTTTTTGTTGAAAATACACCATTGAGGACAAATTCAGGATATGCTTACCCAAACCGAAATTACTTCATTATCTCTAGATATGCACGGATTTTGCGACCATAGTTAGAAAAAGAAAGTTATAAATTATTAATTAAGAGAGGATTTATGAGTTTTGAATTAACAATAGGTTGGTTATATCCGACGTTGATGAGTACTTATGGCGATCGCGGAAATGTGATCACTATACAACGCCGCGCACAATGGCGGGGATATAATGTGAGGGTCTTACCCCTAGATCAAAACGCTACTCCAGATGATATAAAATCTGTAGATTTGATAGTTGGTGGTGGCGCACAAGACCGTCAGCAAGAAATCGTCATGCGCGATTTGCAAGGTGCGAAAGCGGAAGCAATGCGCGATAAAATTGAAAATGGTACTCCGGGAGTCTTTACTTGTGGTTCACCGCAATTGCTGGGACATTATTATGAACCAGGTTTAGGACAGCGGATTGAAGGTTTGGGAATACTTGATTTAGTCTCGGTGCATCCTGGTGAAAATACTAAGCGCTGTATTGGGAATTTGGTGATTGAAGTTACGGCAACTCGTTTAGCGCGGGATTTGGAGGAGATGACGGGTAGCAAAGCGTATTTAGTTGGCTTTGAAAATCACGGTGGACGCACCAAGCTGGGTAAAGTAGAAGCTTTGGGTAAAGTAGTGTACGGCTTAGGCAATAATGGTGAAGATGGGACAGAAGGAGCATTTTATCAGAATGCGATCGCTACTTATTCTCACGGTCCCCTGTTACCAAAAAATCCCTTTGTCGCAGATTGGTTAATTCAAACAGCGTTGCGGCTGAAATATCAACAACCGATTTCCTTGAAGCCTTTAGATGATACTTTAGCAATGCAAGCACGAGAAGCGATGTTTAAGCGGTTGAAAGTTAATCCACCATCTGCGGTTGCGGCACATATGTAACATTATTTTGAGATTGTTCAGCTATTTTTTAATAACTCTGCGATCATCATTTTGTTATGGGCGATCGCTCACATAACTCATTCGACTAAAGTGTTACCATCTGGATGGAGTAACTGAGTAATCAAGTAATTACTGTGGCAAAGCCTCAAGCCAAACCAAAGCGTAAAGTACTATTGTACCCTGGCGAAGACGGTTATTTTGTTGTCGAAGTGCCGAGTTTACCGGGTTGCATTAGCCAGGGAAAAACTCGTGAAGAGGCTTTGGCAAACATCTCTGAAGCGATTACTCTTTACATTGAAGTTCTTCAAGATCGAGGTGAACCTGTACCTGACGACACAGTTGAAGTCGTACTAGTATGAGTAAATTGCCTGTTATTTCAGGTGCAGAGTGTGTCAAAGCACTGAAAAAAATCGGCTTTGTTGTAGCTCGTCAGCGTGGGAGCCACATCATTTTAGTTCGTGAAGAACCTAAAACTACAGTTAGTGTCCCCGACCACAACGAGCTAGATCGGGGCACTTTGCGTGTGATTATCCGACAAGTAGGGTTGAATGTGGACGAATTTGTGGAACTGTTGTGATATGTCTTTGTAGACAGACAAGCACATGGAGTACAGAGTTTCAATTCTCGCGCTCGGAATAATTGGGCTTTTAGAATTAGAGCGATCGCACTCTACAAAATCTCAGCTTATCAGAAAAAACTACGTTGCGTCGGCTGATTCACCCTCTGTTACCGCTGCAAACTTCACCTTGTTGTACACATCTTCGAGAGAAATCTCAAATTGCACAGATGCTAAAGCGATCGCTTCATCTTCAACATCATATTCACGGAATGACCAACGCTTATTCCCCGTCTTAGAATACTGTTCTACATAAATTTTAGTTTGGTCAATCAACAAATATTCTTCAAAGCTAGGTATCGTGCGATAAAACTCAAACTTTCCCTCACGGTCATATCCTTCGCTTGAATCTGACGAAACCTCTATAATTATCTTGGGATTTGTAATCGTATCTGTACGGTTATTAAAATACTCTAATTCTCCCGCGACTATCATCACATTAGGATAAGTGTAGATGCGTGCTTGGGGTATCCACAGACGCACATCACTCATAAAAACTTCGTAGTCCTGGGTTTTGAAAGCAAAGTTTAACGCAGCAGAGAAGTTACCAGCAATCTGATTGTGATTGGTAGATTTACCATTCAGAGGAATAATTTCACCATCGATGTATTCGCTTTTATACTCAGCAGCGTCTTCTCGTGCTAAATATTCCTCTGGGGAATAGTATTGCTTTTCAGTAACTTGCATAATATATAAGCTCCAAAAGCGTTTACATAGCCCACGAAGGTGGGCTTCGTTTGTGTAGCCCCAGACTTCCAGTCTGAGGGCTTGCATGATATATAAGCCCCAAAAGCGTTTACATAGCCCACGCAGGTGGGCTTCGTTCATGTAGCCCCAGACTTCCAGTCTGAGGGCGATCTTTTTATTTTACCCTTCACCTTTAACCTGTAGAAGCGATCGCCAATCTTGGATAGCCTTCTCTGTCCACAGCCAATTATTACTTAATTTATTTGGTAAAAAATTCACTGGGTCATCTTTTACCACTAATTGCCGCAGTTTGACGGCTTCAGTCAAATATTGCGATCGCTTACTCTCTGGCTGTTCGTGTGCAGATTTATACAACCCCAAAGCTAATCCGGCATAAGATGTCAAAGCCTCCGGTGTCGCTACGGGGGGAGTTGCTGCTGTTGGGGTATAGCCAGATTTATTTTGCTGTTTGAGAGCCAAATTCAAGGCTTTGAACCAAGAATCATTAGCCCGATTCATATTACCTTCTGCGTAGTAAGCAAATCCTAAAGCATTTGTATACAAAAGCGAGTCTGGTTTGGCTTTGACAGCAGTTTCCCAATAACGGCGGGCATCATCAATGCTGTATGTTTTGTCACCAGTTTGCAGAGCTTGCCACGCAACTCGCCCTTTCAGAAAATTAACTGCTGGATCGTTAGCTTGGGATGACGGAATCAAATCGAGGGCAGCTTGTGCAGCCCCAAATGCATTCCGCGAAGGGTTGAGTAGCTCTTCCACAGCTTGTAGCCCACCTTGCAAGTCACCCTGAGCCAATTTCTGAGTAGCAGTGGCAGTGACGATTCCCGTTGGAGATGTCTTTAAGTCGATTTCTGGGGTATTATTTGGAATTGGTTGAGACTGGTTTGGAATTTGCGGTAGCTCGGAAAACTTGGGAAATTGTCGTTGCCATAACGAACTTAAACCGATCGCCATAGCGATCGCCCCAACTCCGACAACACCAACAATCAGCCCCAATCGCCGTTTTGCGCGACGTGTGGCGCCGTTTTGCGCTTTGGTGGGAGCGGAAAAAGGCGGGTTATTTGCATTATCCCAATTTCCCCATATCGGAGTTTCGCTATCTGGAGAACTCATATCCCCTGGAATCGGTCTTCCCAAAATATTATTTTCTTGAGGCTTTGGGATTAATTCCGCAGTGACATAAGGTTCCTCATTTGCTGCGTTTTGACGATCAATTTGCTGAAACAAATCGGAAACGATCGCCGAATCTTCTTCATAGCTTGAGTCATCATACTCAATTTCATCAACCAAATCGCCCCAACTATCTTCACCTAGCCAGTCCAACCCGGAATCGCGCATACCAGAAGGCATCATATCCTCCATTGGTAAAGGCATTTCTACATCATTTGCCCCACCAGAGTACATTGAAGTTCCCATCAACCGAGAATTGTAGTCACCTTCGCCTAAAGTAATTTCGGGTGTTAGATTACCGTTAAATTTCCGGTCGAGATATAAAATTGGTAATGCCCAGTACGTCTGAAGAGAACCATAAGCTGAAATTAAGCCTTGGCGTACTCGACTGACACACAAATCTACAGGATATCCCTGACTCAAATTGCGGTAAAACAATTGTGTTAGTGTCAGCGCTACTTCATCGGGAATGCGTTCTGACATTGCCAAAACGCTTCTAATACCGCGTTTCACCAAGCTTTCTGCTAAGTTGCGTTCCCCCGTGTCAGAAGCTGGATCGGAGGTAGCAGCGTATGCCCCCAAACACGAGTTAAATACTGCCATTTGAATGTTATTGTTAACCAGCAAGCCTGCCAAATCGTCGCCACTGAGAGTTTCTGTTAAACCAGTTCTGTTATTTACAAGATAAATTTCGCCGCCGTTGGGTCCTAAGTTACTATGACCGGAGTAATGTAGAACGTGGTATCGTCCTTGTTCTAAGGCTTGGGTTAATTCTTCTCGTCCTGGTTGCTCTAACAGGGTAAGTTCGATTTCTGGGAGATAATTGCCAATTTCCGAAAAGCGTGGTGACTGATGGTGAAGTTCAGCTTGTAGTTTGACTGCTTCTTCTTTGAGTAAATCCAGACGGACTAAATCTGTAGGAGAAGCGATCGCCATTAAGACTTTGATACCGCCTTCTTCTAAAGGTGTTGGTATATTTGATAGCAGGCGAGATGGCAGGTGAATTCCGGTTTGAAACCGGGAAAAAGCAATATAAGGTCCTGTTGCCAATGGGCGATCGCCTGCGTGCATCACTTCCCAAGGCAAACGCGCTAATGTGATATCTTTTAGTCCTAACCGCAGGCGCAATACCTCTTGCTGATGCTGGGCAATACCCTGTGCCGTAATCCAACTATCTCTGAGAGTGCCTATAAACAGTTCTTTATAAAATTGTTGACCCAAAGCCACCAAGTTGACATTAAGAGCGATCGCATCTCCTTGCAACACCGACTTCAACGGGTCATTCATCAAATGCCCCGCAGCCGCCAACCAATCAGCTACAGGCCAAGTTACTAATTCTTCTGCCAATGGCACCCCAGGCGCGACTTGTTCCGTCCGCACCAAGTAGCCATTTTGCCCTACTGGGGTTACGGAAATATGAAATTCCTGGGTCACAACTTCTCCTGTTTGCCTCCTAAATTTGGTTTGAAAAAGGGACTGGGGATTAGGGACTCTTTACTGGGGACTGGGAAAACTTGCTTATAGGATTCAGACCCCAACCAAGTTTTAAAGAAAACTCTTCCTAGTCCCCAGTCCCCAGTAAAGAGTCCCGGAGCGCCATTCCTCCCCGACTTGCACACG
>CASBQA010000094.1 GCA_949127635.1 Nostocales cyanobacterium PMM_0069
CCACTCCCCCACTCCCCTATCCCTACCGCACAACCAAATCGATATTTTGCAGATGGCACCTCGTTTCAGCGCTACCTAACCGCTCAATTACTTGCTCGGCACTCATTAGACGCTTCAGCACTACTTGACCAATGGGGGCTACTTGTACCGATGCTGTGGGCTTAACTTCGACGGTTAAAACGGCTTCTTCGACTCGGTAAAGCCATAACAATTCATTTTCTTCTACTAGACAAATATTCATTTGCTGAATATCTGGTTGGCGTCGCCATGCGGTTATCTGCCATAATCCCTCAGATGCCCAAACTCTGCCAATTATCCATCCCTCTGATAGAAAGAAGTACTTCACGCTCTTAGTCCCGCTATTAGACCATCAATTTGCTATTTACAATATCGCGATCGCCTTACTTAATTATGTATCTACATGCAGTTTCACTCTAGTAGACCTTAACTAATTTCTTAAGTAGTAGCTTTGCAGCTTTAGCGGATATGCACTACTAAAACGTTAAATTTTCCCTAGGCACTTACAAGTAATAAAATATAGCGAGTATAGCGATCGCTACGATATGAGTATTTTCTGTTTAGTTCACGGCGCCGGTCAAGGTGCGTGGTGTTGGGATTTGCTAATTCCCGAACTCGAAGCACGGGGACACAAAGCAATAGCGATGGATTTGCCAATTGAAGATCCATCCGCTAGTTTGTCTGACTTTGCTGATGCAGTACTGCGATCGCTTCCCAAAGACCAAGACGATATCATATTAGTTGGTCATTCAATGGCTGGTACTGTTATCCCCATTGTTGCCAGCAAACGTCCTGTACGTAAACTTGTATTTCTCACTGCGCTGATTCCATACCCCGGAACTAGTACGGCTGACCAGTTTTATGAAGACATGCCTGATATGATGAAAGCAGCAGGCTGCGATCGCCCAGAAGAGAGTAAATTAGAAAAGTTCCGTGATGAACCTGATATGTACGAACCTGCTTCTCTGGGGAAAAATCCTTCAGAAAGCGAAGCAGATGCAATGGAACTTTTCTTTCACGACTGTGAAAAAGAGGTGGCAGGTTGGGCAGTTTCCAAAATGCGGCAGCAGAAATCAATGGTATATATTTTTGAGGTCAGTCCCCTAAAAGCTTTGCCTGATGTGGAGTGCGCGTATATTGTCTGCGCTGATGACCGGATAATCTCCCCTACATGGTCGCGTTATGCTGCACGCAAGCGCTTGGGAGTTGATGCGATAGAATTACCTGGGGGACATTGCCCGCATTTGTCTCGTCCTGCCCACCTTGCATCAGTATTAGACATCTGCTAAAAATAAATTATGCGTTGTCCGAAACCCCTGTAGAGACGTAGCAGTGCTACGTCTCTACAATATGTATGATTTGCGCTCCCATGATATAAGTTGAATATAGGCGATCGCTAACTTTTCTTTTGCACAAGGCAATTTTAATTGCCAAAATGTGAACAGAAATACTAGCTCTTCAGTTTATGCGTCGTCTGGTTACTTATATTATAATTTTCCTACTTTCCCTCTGCTTTATTACATTGTGGATGCCGTTAGATGAAACTGATTCTAAAGCAGAACTTTTTCTGGCATCAAAAACGCAAAAGTTTCAAGTACATGCGACTGAAGTTGTTGTTAAACCGTGGCTTGGCGAACACCACGTATATGCTATATTTATGGTTCCAGATAAATACGAGGAAGCACCATTTTTTATTTTAACAGTTAAAGGTCTTGGCAGCTTCTACGAAAAGCCTTTTGGCAATAGTCAATTCTATGATGATACTTTGGCGGAACCGGGAACGCATCTCATTAGAGATTACATCAGAACTCGACTGGCTCTGCGATTAATTATCCAAGGTTTGTATTTCCAACTCAATGATAAAAATAACTGGAGTTTGACTTATCCGAAAGATAATTCTCAAGAAGGTTAATAATAACATGTCCGTTGAATTAACATTAATAAAAACCTACCTACCGTCGTAGAGACGTTCCGCCGGAACGTCTCTACATGATATAATTGAATTTTGCCCTTCCTTGGGTAGAAGGCGATCGCTAATAATTCTTTTTCTAATCTCCAGTCCGTAGTCCCCAGTCTAATCCTTAGTCGCCCGATTTATCCTGAACAGTATCACAACCACTTGAAAATCATAGTCATAGCTAGACTTTTAAACTGCTTGCATAAACGACAGTTCTAAGTACGGTCTTTGCCGCAAGCAATTGTCAGCTAATGTAAACAGTGTTTTGGCTATGACGCCACCATGAGCGTGAATGATACTGCACACACCAATAATTCAGCCTGGAATCGGCAAGTATATCACCGTCTGAAACTTGCCCTTAGTCTTCGCTTGCGACGACAAATCTTTTTGGCGGTATGTGATGATTTAAACCTGAGAAATCAGGTTGCAGCTCGTTTGCATTCAACTTTGGCTTATCCAGTTGGACAAGTACTGTATCAGCCATCAGATTGGCAAGAAAGCAGCACACCAGCTTATCCGCGATTAGTAACATTGCGGTTGAATTTAAACGATCCCAATCCCATCGCTCAAATAAATCAATGGTTAACTAATTATCCACCGCCAATTGTTGGAGCTTCAATTGACTCACCTGGACGACCTTTGCCAATTCCGGCATTTCAAATTGTCGGAGTAGAGCAGTTAACCAAGCAACCAGTAGCAGTACAACGTTTATTTTTGCACTATCTGCGCTTAACTGAGCAACATTTATCTCAAACAGAATCGAATCGATTCTTAGAATCTAGTTTGTTGTTGTGGGTACCACGTCCTTGGTTACACGCTATCCAGCAATCAGCACCGCAGTTTTGGCGTTGTCGTACTGGTGTATTTATGTTCGCCGGCGAACCCACCCCAACAACACAAAAGCAAACTTCTCCAGAACGTTTTCCCAGTTCAAGAAATTTGGATTTAGTCAGTTTTGAAAATCCGATTCTTGAAGAATCAGCTACGCAAAGAGAAATCACAGAAGCAGCTTCTAGCAATTTAACTTTTGCGGAAGATTTCGATTTACAGGCAGAAACACCTCTCAACAGAGGAGACAAAGCACCAGAAGATCAAGAGCCAAAATCAGAATTATTCATCACTCCCCCACCAAAGGAAAATACTTCTACATCCAGCCAGAGTGATATCCCATTGCTGCCGAATTTGCCTCATATTAACAAAGAGTTAAGGGACTTAGTACAGGCAACAATGAATAATAAAATTGCTCAAGAAGATGATAGTTTGCAACCTCAGCAAATACTTTTGGAAATTGAGGAATTACACTCACGACCAGAAGCGAATGAGGAACTGGCAGCAGCTTATCATCGCTTAGGAAATTTATATCGAATTAGCATTGAGCAAGGACAATCAAGTTTAGAACACTTGATGGTAGCAATTCTCGCTTATCAGGAGGCTGTTACCCATGACGAAACCTCACCCCAAGTACCAGATATATTAAATGACTTAGGTACACTTTATTGGATGTTGTACCGCACACCTCCCAATTCTGAGGAGGGACAAACTTATATAGAACAGGGAATTAAATTTTATCAGTTAGCTTTAAACATGATTGCGCCCCAAACACACCCAGAAACTTATGCACGGGTGCAAAATAATTTGGGGACAGCTTATGGTGATTTAGCTCGTTTTTCTAATCCTTCAGAAAGTTGGATGCAAGCCGTTTCAGCTTACAGCGAGGCTTTGCGCTATCGTACAGCAGAAATGGAGCCGTTGAAGTATGCTGCTTGCCAGAATAATTTAGGTACTGCTTATTGGCATTTGGCGCAATATAATCAACCGATGGTGAATTTGAAGAAAGCGATCGCATCTTACAACGAAGCACTAGCTCTTTATAGTAGCGACAAAGAACCGCTCAAATATGGCATGATTCAAAATAACATCGGCACTGCTAACTGGAATTTGGCACAATATGAAAATCGGGCAGAGAATTTACAACAAGCGATCGCTGCCTACAACGAAGCTTTAAAATATCGTACAGCGAAGAATGTTCCCACAGCAGCAGCCGCTACACAAAATAATCTTGGTACCGCTTATTGGCATCTGGCAAATCTATCTCAAACAACAAAAGAAGCGCGGCACAAGTTACTTGAACTTTGCATTACCGCATACGAAGAAGCCCTTGCCCTTGGTCATTCACTTAATGCTACACCTTTAACTTTTGATATCTTTGCTACTCACAATAACCTCGGTCTAGCACATTATCAACTAGCAACAGACCAGTATTTTGATTCTGAAAAAGCAATTCGTTCGCAACATCTAGAAGCCGCGTTAGATAACCATTTACAAGCTTTAAATGGCTTCAGCAAGCAACCAGAGCCTTATCAAACAACCTTCAATTATGTGGTAAAAACAGTTCGTGGATTCCACAATGAATTAGGAATACAAGGACAAAATCTTGCTTTATCTAAAGTTCCAGGTCAGTTGTTACCAGAAATTTTACCAAAGTTGTAGATTTTAAAATGGTAGAGACATTCCGACGGAACGTCTATATAATAAACGCAAATTACCGGACTATAATATTGTTTATAAATCGTGAAAAATCAGATTCCCGATTTCCTATATCACAATACGGTTCAATTAAGGATTTTTAGTACTGATTTTAGACCTGTAGAGACGCGACCGGTCGCGTCTCTACACTCGTCTGATCGGGCTTAACTGAACTGTATTGGATTATAAGCGATCGCATACTATCAGCATTACAAACTTAACTTTCTGTATGTTCGTAATTAAGTGCCGAAAATAGTGATGAATAATCAGCTTGAGCGAATGACATTTCTATTGCCGTTTGCAAAATTTCCCGCACACCTTCAATACTGCTAACATTCAAACCCACTGATTTCGCTTCATCGATAAATAAATCTGTGTCTTTAAGTAAGTATTTTGTAGGAAAATGAGGATTGCCATAATTGCCTTCTAGCATTCGTTGCAGCTTTTTGTCAAATGTCGGTGCGTAAAGCGCACTGTCTCGCAAAATTTGCATAAACAAGTCTACATCGACACCGTAACGCTGAACGAAACTCAGACTCAGAGCAAAGCTGGTAGTTAAAGAAGCAATTAGTTGATTTAGCGCTAATTTGAGTGCAGAAGCGGTTCCCACAGCACCTACATGTACGGTTTGCGATCCAAAATGTTGTAATAACTCTACGTAGCGTTGATATTGTTCGCGGTAAGCACCTACCATGACAATCAGTTTCCCATCTGTTGCTTCGGGAATGCTGCCTAAAACAGGTGCTTCTAAATACTCACCACCTGCATTAACTACTGAATCCCTAATTTCTTTGCTTTCAGAAGGAGTAATTGTCCCCATTTGAATGACGGTGCGCCCAGCCAGAGTTCGCCAAGAAGTATCCGAAAGCAGTACACTATAAATTGCTCCGGCATTGGTGAGCATGAGAATTATACAATCAGCAGCGCGAATTGCATGGCGGGGATGCACTGCAATTTCAGCTCCAGCTGCTTGTAATGGTGCTAATTTTTCTGGGGTGCGGTTGTAGGCAATTAGCTGTATATTTGCTGCTAATAACCTTTGAGCCATCGGTAGCCCCATTAATCCAGTTCCCAGAAATGCTACCTTCATTATTATTCTTCCTTTCGCACATGCGATCGCTTTTCAATATGCATAAAATTGCTAATAGACACGCGAAAGTGGAAATTAATTATGCCTTATCTGAACCCAAAAGACGTTACATGTAACGTCTCTACATTCTTTTTCACTTTCGCATGTCTAATAGCTATTAACTATTAGCTGATAATTTGTCTTCAGTTAAGATGATTAACCACCAGCAGCAAAAGTAGCCATAATCAAAACTGAAAGTAAAATACCGGGAGTGAGTAGTGTCACTAACATCAACAAGTCATGAGTAGACATAATTTTTATTAATTGCGAATGTTTTTATCTTAACTGCAATCACTGTTATGGTAGACTATCCATCCAAACATACAGTATTAATATAGTTTTAACTTTTAGATTTATTAGGGCATTAGGCATTGGGCAATGGGCAATGGGCAATGGGCATTAGGGAATAACCTTCTTACCCAGTCCCTAGTCCCCAGTCCCTAGTCCCTAGTCCCTAGTCCCTAGTCCCTAGTCCCTAGTCCCTAGTCCCTAGTCCCTA
>CASBQA010000095.1 GCA_949127635.1 Nostocales cyanobacterium PMM_0069
AAAGCCACGCGATCGGATACCAACGCTCGTAAAATGCTGCCCGATGGTACAATTCAAGAAGTTAATTCTACCGAATTGCGGCGGGGCGATCAAGTAAAGGTGATTGCTGGTGATATGATGCCCGCTGATGGCGAAGTGATACAAGGTATCGGCTCAGTGGATGAGTCGGCGATTACTGGGGAATCTGCCCCTGTACTGAAGCAACCGGGCACAGATATTTCTACTTCGGTTACTGGTGGTACGCGGCTTTTGTCAGACGAATTAATCATTCGGATTACAGCCGACCCCGGTCAAGGCTTTATCGATCGCATGATTGCTCTGGTAGAAGGCGCCGAACGCAGCAAGACACCCAACGAAATCGCGCTGACAGTGCTGCTTTCGGTGCTGACGCAGGTGTTTTTAATTGTAGTTTCCACAGTTCCCCCCTTCGCCGGCTACATTGCCAACTTTGTCAGCACAATTTATGGTGCCCAAGCGGGTAGTAGTTTGCGTTCTGGTGTTAGCGTTGCCATTTTAATCTCGCTGCTAGTCGCTTTGATTCCCACTACTATCGGTGGATTGTTGAGTGCGATCGGTATTGCCGGGATGGACAGAGTTGCCCAATTCAACGTCATTGCCACATCCGGACGAGCAGTAGAAGCTTGTGGTGACATCAACACCTTAGTACTGGATAAAACCGGCACCATCACTTTAGGCAACCGGATGGCTGATGAATTTATTCCAGTCAACGGTCATTCTGTAAAAGAGGTAGCAGAAATATCCTTAGCTGCTAGTGTATTTGACGAAACGCCCGAAGGTCGCTCAATCGTCATACTAGCAGAAAAATACCAAGTTGAGACAAGCTTAAACCCTAAGAATGCAGAGGGTGTCGAGTTTTCCGCTAAAACTCGGATGAGTGGTACTAATTTGCCCAATGGGAAACAAGTCCGTAAAGGTGCGGTGGATTCCATTAAAGGCTTTGTTCGTTCCCGTGGGGGTCAAATTCCCGACGACTTAGACGCAGCTTATGAGCGAGTTTCCCGCTTAGGAGGTACACCGTTAGCCGTCTGTCAGGAGAATGATATTTACGGGGTTATTTATCTCAAAGATATAGTCAAACCAGGTTTGCGCGAACGCTTCGACCAACTCCGCAGGATGGGTGTAAAAACCATCATGCTCACAGGTGATAACCGTATTACTGCTGAGGTGATTGCTCAAGAAGCCGGAGTTGACGATTTTATCGCTGAAGCCACTCCAGAAGACAAAATTGAGGTAATTCGCTCCGAACAATCAGAGGGTAAACTGGTAGCCATGACCGGAGATGGCACCAACGATGCACCGGCATTAGCTCAAGCAAACGTCGGCGTAGCGATGAACTCTGGGACGCAAGCGGCGAAAGAAGCTGCGAATATGGTAGACTTAGACTCCGACCCCACAAAGTTAATTGACTTAGTGACCATTGGTAAACAGTTACTAATTACCCGTGGAGCATTAACAACATTTTCTATTGCCAACGACATCGCCAAATATTTTGCCATCATTCCCACAATCTTCGCAGCATCAGGAATTGGCGCACTTAACATTATGGGACTCAAAAGCGCCCAATCTGCAATCATTTCAGCCCTGATTTACAACGCTCTAATTATACCTGCACTCATTCCCCTAGCACTCAAAGGAGTAAAATTTCGTCCCCTAACAGCAGATCAACTGCTAAAACGTAACATCTTACTTTATGGTGTTGGAGGCGTAATTGCACCCTTCATTGCCATCAAGCTGATCGATATTATCCTACCCTTCTCTTAATTTTTCTCTTTCGTAGTAAGCGCTACCCTACGGGAAAGCTCCGCTAACAGCGCTTGGGCACCGACTACAAAGCAAGACAATGTAATAAAAATAAACGATTCAGCGCTGAAGCGCCGACTACAAGCAACACCATATGAAAAAACATCTTATCCCATCACAACAAATCTCAGCCCAAACATTAGAAACAGTAACCGAAATTTGGGATGAATGGCGCAGACAAAAGCTGCCATTGTATCTGTTATTAGCAATGTGTTTCAACTTAATAGTAGCGCCTATGGTCTACGCCGCTACTGGTGAAACACTCTCTCGCCCTCAATCTTGGGCATTGGGACTATTAGGATTAGTGGTTCTAAGCCTTTCAACATATCTCTTTTTTGTAATGTTTGTACCGGAGAAATTCTAATGAGTTTTGCACGCGATGCCAGCAGAGCCGTTCGTTCTACTTTGTTACTTTGGGTGATTACAGCTATTATTTATCCTTTGCTGATGATTGCCTTCGGACAAATTGCATTTCCTTTTCAAGCAAATGGTAGCCTAATTAAGAATGCCCAAAATCAAGTTGTCGGTTCTGCCTTAATTGGTCAGCCTTTTACTTCAGATCGCTACTTTAATAGTCGTCCCAGCACCACCAGTTATAGTACAGCAGATCCCAAAAAAGATGAAGCCGGAGTGTTAAAAACTGGGGTATCCGGTGCTAGCAACTTGGCTCCTAGTAATCCGGCATTGCGCGATCGCATTGCGGGAAAAAACGACCCCGACAAAACTAAAAGCATTGAAGGTGATTTACCTCGTTTGAAAAAAGCCGGGGTACAACCGACAGCCGATTTAGTTTACACCTCTGCTTCCAGCCTTGATCCCCACATTACCCCGGAAGGAGCAAAAGCGCAAATTGCCCGCGTAGCCAAAGCGCGACAACTCCAGCCAAACCAACTCGAAACTCTAATTTCTCAAAACACCGATAATCGCTTTCTCGGCATCTTTGGTGAACCTGGAGTCAACGTCTTAAAACTAAATCTGGCTTTGGATCGGTTAAAACCAGGAATTTAGGGCGATCGCCGAATACCATCACATACCCAAAATCTTTACAATATTAACTAAGGTAAAGAAATTAAAGTAAAAAACAATGGCGATATTTGGATTTGGTAAAAAACTAACCGTACCCACTCCTGAAGAAGCTTTGCCAGGACGGGCAGAAGAAATGCCACTAACCAACCGTCACTATGTCAACGGTAATCCCTTGAAGCCACCATTCCCCCAAGGTATGGAAGTTGCTGTGTTTGGTATGGGCTGCTTTTGGGGTGCAGAACGCAAATTCTGGCAACTTGACGGAGTATTTAGCACCTCCGTAGGTTACGCAGCCGGTTCAACTCCCAACCCCACCTATAAAGAAGTATGTAGCGGCATGACCGGTCACAATGAAGTTGTGCTAGTAGTGTTTGACCCCAAGGTGATTAGTTACTCACAATTGCTCAAAACCTTCTGGGAAAGCCACAATCCCACCCAAGGAATGCGTCAGGGAAATGATGCCGGCACTCAGTACCGTTCCGGAGTTTACGTTTATTCTGACACTCAGAAGCAAGAGGCAGAAGCATCAAGAAATGCTTATCAAGAAGCCCTCAACGCCGCAGGTTATGGCAAAATTACTACAGAAATCTTAGATGCTTCTGAGTTTTATTACGCAGAAGACTACCATCAGCAGTATCTTGCCAAAAATCCTGGCGGTTATTGCGGCTTAGGTGGGACAAATGTTGCTTGTCCTGTGGGGGTAGGGCAAGGGGCATAGGGCATGTTTTGAAACGCGAAAAGCCCTCAGGCTGGAAGCCTGGGGCTATACAAACAAAGCCCGCCTGCGCGGACTAGGAAAACTAAGGTTTTAGCCCACGAAGGTGGGCTTTGTACGTATAGCCGCAC
>CASBQA010000096.1 GCA_949127635.1 Nostocales cyanobacterium PMM_0069
GTCCCCCACTCTCCCCCTCTTCTCCTACGCTTGGGAAATGTTGACGATCTTCCCACCGCGCTTGTGGATTTCTTGGTATGTGGCGGAGAGTCGTTCGTAGGATACGGTGTAAACTTGTACACTACGACGCACAGATGCTTTAGAGTTAATTCCACCAGCGATCGCTTGAATCACAAACATGCGAGAATCTCCTTTTGGAGCCGCACTGATTAACGTTGGTGCTGTTGAGGTAAAGCGAGTACCCCCTGATG
Organism: Nostocales cyanobacterium PMM_0069; assembly: GCA_949127635.1. Classification (GTDB taxonomy): domain Bacteria; phylum Cyanobacteriota; class Cyanobacteriia; order Cyanobacteriales; family Nostocaceae; genus Hassallia. The sequence goes on from CASBQA010000096.1 coordinate 252, forward strand.
AAGGTGCCGAAATCCAGTTTGCCAAATTCATTGAGATTTTTGACCGCAAGCGTGAATTTTTACGCCCCATTTGCGCGTTATCACTGTTACCGTCACCGCGATAAAGTTCAAATATGCGGTTATATCCTACTGTCATCATTCCTGGAATTGATTGAAATCCACGGTAATAAGGAACGACGGAAGTACCAAAAGCATTTTCGTATTCTGTTCCGTAAATGTAAGACTCAATATCCGCATCGTAGCCACGAGAAGCGTAAAGGTCTACATGATAAGCAATTTCTGATTGCTCATAGGGAGCGCGTCCTAATAAGTGCTTGTAGCTTAACTCAATAAAACGCACTTGGGAATTACTGTAAAAAAAGCATTCCTTGTAAAATTCAGATTTTGCTAAAATCTCAATGAATTGTTGAACGCTAATTTTGCCGTTACGTAACAAAGCTTCAGCGCTGGTAAATTTTTGACTTGCATATACTCCTTGGTGCCCAAAAATTTGTTCGTAAGCAGCTCGGAATACTACTCGCAAATCATCTTGGCTCCAATTTTGGCGAAGCTCAACTTTTTTGTCGATTAAATCTCTAACCCCTAGTCTATCTGCAACAGTCATTTTGCTAATCGCTCCCTTGCAAAGTTTTTTCTTATTAATAAAATTGGGTCTTTGAAATTACATAAAGACTGAATTTAATCAAGATAAACAATACTTTTTGTAGTAGCGTGACACTACGACAAAACATTTAATTTTGTTTATCTAATTAATCAGTAATTATCTACTTCCAAAGACCCAAGAGTTTTGCCTTAGCTCAATGCATTGATTGCATAATTGAGGTAAGTATTAGCTTCACCAGCGACATCACCATGCAAACCATGATTGTCACGAACGAATTCTAAAGCGGCTACATACCAGCTAGGAGATAAACCAAGAGCGCTGTTGAGTTCGCTCAAACCTGCAACTACATATTCATCTAAGGGTCCAGTTCCACCGACTACACAGCAATAGCTGATGGTGCGGAGGTAGTGGTCGATGTCACGCACGCACTTAGATTTCCCTTCGCTTGTAGAAGCGTATTGGGGTCCTTGCATTTGCGTGGTGTAGGGGAATTTTTGATAAACGTGATTGGCTGCTGCTTCCGACCATTTCTTACCATTATTAGAGAAAGCTTTGGCGGCATCTAAACCTGCACGAGCGCGGTTGAAACGACCAAATACTGCTTGCATTTCGGTATTGCTCAGGTAAGATCCGCGAACATCTGCGGAGGCGATCGCTTCAGTCAATGGGGTTTTCATGATTCTTTTTTTCTCCGATAATTACTAAAAAAAATGCTTTGAAAAAACGCTTGCTTAAACAACTGCGGAAGCAGCGCGATCAAAATAGCTAGCGACTTCAGACATCAACTGGCTGCAATCACCTTTGGTGATACCTTTGGAGTCATTGGCAATATTAAGTGCAGCTTCTTTCATGTTTTGAATTCCTGATGCTACAGCATCACCAGGAGTACCAAGTGCTTGATAAGTTTCACGCAAACCGTTCAAGCAGCGATCGTCCAATGCACTGGCATCGCCGGATAATATAGCGTAGGTGACATAACGCAGAATAAATCCCATGTCGCGGATGCAAGCTGCTTGATTGCGGTTGTGGAAGCAAGCACCACCAGCATTGAATACTTGGGGACGTTCTGCAACTAAAGCGCGATAAGCATTTGCCACAATGGAGGAAGCATTACTGGTGAGTCTGTTGACTGCATCTAAACGCTTATTGCTATCACCAACCATTGCTGATAGTGCATTTATTTCGTCAGTGCTTAGGTAAGAACCTTTTCTGTCAGCTTGTTCAACTACTCTGGAAAAAGCGTCAAGCATTTTTACAATTCCTCTGAAAATTATCGCAGTTATTTTCTGGTTAAAAACAATTAATTCGTCATTGCCATTAACATCAATTTGGCAATAATCCCATATCAAAAATACTGAAAACACTTGATTAATGTGTAATCAAGTAATTTGAAACAATGTTTTTTTGCTTGTTGTAATTGCTTTTTAAACCTTGTTTGTATTTTATATATCGATTGAGTTCCTTTTTTGTTAAGTTTTTTCAATTTGTGTAAAACTCTACAGCAATTCGGGAAACTCATGACCAGTAAGGGTTTGTTCAAATTAATTTCCTAAATGCTTTACAAATGAAGACTTTTCTTTACATTGCTTAATACAATTGTATTTATACTGATTTTTTTAGTAATCACAAAATTAATAAACTCTAAGTATTGTAGTCTGGGAAACCGTTATGGAAATTATGTCAATAAAAATTTGTATTTTATATTACAAATTTTTGTAAATTAAGTGGAGTAAAAATGCTCATCATCAAAAACCGCTTGTGTCAAGCTGAA
>CASBQA010000097.1 GCA_949127635.1 Nostocales cyanobacterium PMM_0069
AGTCATGTTTGCTAATCATCCGACTGAAGCAATGGAATTTCTCCTTAAGAAAATAAATTTTCAAATTTCTCTGCCATTTTGGCAAGAGATGTCATATTGTAATTGTTAAAATTAGTCATGAATAGGACTTACGCAACTCACACATATATCTTCTGCGATCGGGAACCTTTAAAGGAAAAAATATGACACTTGCGTAAGTCTTAATCAATACAAAAAACGTTGTCATACTGAATGATGAAAAAATTCACACTTAAAAAATAAAAATTAACACTCTCGTTAATTAATTTACACACAACATATTTTTTCTAGGAATCATAAATGCATCTTGTAGCGTCATCAATTTAGTAAAATTAATATTACAAAAGTTTTCTTGCTCAACATCTGTCGAGATTAAAGGACTTTAATAGTGGCTAATACTGGTCTGAATCAGGGGCAATTAATTACTACTTCCCCACAAAGCGCGGTTGACATCAGGCAACTATCGACAATTTTATTTCGCCGATGCTTTCTCATCCTTGGTGTTTCTGGCTTAGTTATGTCCGTTGCGATTTTTCTAGCAATAATTGCCAAACCAAAATACCAAAGCTCTATGCAATTATTGGTAAATTCCAATTTGTATGATGGGTTACAATCTAGAAATATCCAAGGAAATACAGATAGCCAATTTACCGATAAAAATATTCAATTTGTTGATTATACTGCTCAGTTAAGCCTAATGCTGAGTACTAAGTTAATTCAAAAAGCTGTAGATTTACTGCGTCCGGAATATCCAGATATTAAAGTAGAAGATATTTTAGGTAAGAAAGGTAAACAAGCTAAACCAGCTTCTTTAGTTGTGTCCCAACTAGAAGCAGGGACAGGAGTCAATAAAGTTCCCAGTCAAGTATTTGAAATAACATTCAAAGACCAAGATCCAATTAAAGCCGAAAAAGTACTTCGAGCATTAAAAAAAGTTTATCAAGATTACAACATAGAGCAACAAAAGCAACGTCTGAATAAAGGACTTTCTTTTATTAACGATCGCCTACCAAAAATTAAACAAGAGGTAATTAAATCTGAGAATAATTTAAAACGGTTTCGGCAAAAATATAACTTACTCGATCCCGAAGCACAAAGTAAAATTCTCCTCGATTCTCTAGCCAATACGCAAAAGCAGCTAGAAAGCACCCATGCCCAGCTTCAAGACGTGCGCGCTCGCTACAATAACTTGCAGCTAAAAATGGCTGCCTCACCGCAAAATGCGCTTATTTCCTCTCGTTTGAGTCAATCAACTCGCTATCAAACGCTATTAAACGAGATTCAAAAAACAGAATTAGCTCTCGCTGAAGAACGATTGCGCTACACAGATTCCTCCCCAGCGATCGCCAAATTAACACAGCAACGCTCCAATCAAGTATCATTATTACGACAAGAAATGGAGCGATCGCTCCCAGACAAAGCACCCACCACAACTGCTACCAGCCAATCACTTTTGGCACAAGGGCAAATGGGAGAAGTTGACCTCAAGTTGCTGGAAGAATTAATAGAGGTACAAACAACTTCTCTGGGATTAGTTGCCAATGAACAAAGTTTAGCTAAATCAGAACAGCAACTTCGCTCAGAGTTAAGCAAATACCCCACCTTAATCGCAGAATACAATCGGCTGTTGCCAGAGGTAGAAACTAATCGCAAAACATTAGAACAACTTCTGCAAGCGCAACAGTCTTTAAAACTAAAAAGTGCTCAGGAAGGGTTTGATTGGCAAGTCTTGGAAGAACCCCAACCGGGAATTTATATGGGTAGCGGTAGAACATTGCGTTTAGTTGGGGGAGCCGTAATCGGACCGATTTTAGGTATTGCGATCGCCCTGATTTGGGAGATGTCTAAAAATGCAATTTATTCTTCACAAGAGTTACAAAATTTAACAAATCTGCGTTTACTTGGCAGAGTTCCAAAATTATCTTTACCGCTCAGGAAAAAGCGTCTCTCATCGCTGTTTTTGCGAAAGGGCAGCTTAACTTCTGCCTATCGTGACAAACAACTTAGTGTCTACACTCAGTTGCCCAGCCACGAAACTTTCGATATGATCTACCAAGACATTCAAATATCAAATCCCTACGCTTTCAAGTCACTGATGGTGACTTCAGCACTACCAAAAGAAGGTAAGACAACTATAGCGCAAGGGCTGGCGCTGAGTGCGGCAAGAATGCATCGGCGAGTTTTGCTAATTGATGCCAACATGCGCGATCCCAGTCTACACAACATTTTGGAGCTTTCTAACGACTGGGGACTATCTCTGCTATTACTTGATGAGACAAATAACGGAGTTCCCGATTACATCCAGCCAATTCACCCCGCGATTGATATTTTGACCGCAGGACCGACACCAGAAGATACAGTTAAATTACTGAGTTCTCGGCGGATGAAAGAACTAATCGAGGTCTTTGAGCAAACCTATGATTTAGTGTTGATAGATGCACCAGCAATTTTGGGCACAGCTGATGCCAGGATTTTGGCAACATACTCTCATCAGATTGTATTGGTGGAAAAAATGGGTCAAGTGACTAGAACTGAATTGATTCAAGCTACAGAGATTTTGGGCAAGTTGAATGTAGTTGGCATCATCGCTAATGAACCGAAGAATTCTGCAAAAGCCTAACAAAAAAGCAAACGTCTACCTATTCTTGTAGAGACGTTCCGATGGAACGTCTTTATTATCATATTGGTAGAGTGGTTTACTAATAAAAAAATCGTAACCAACGCAAGAGATGTTCCACGGTCACGTCTCTACAATATATATAATTTGCCTTTTATGATATAAAATTTTTTTTAAATAAAATAAATATAAACCAAAGACAAATATCAATATAGCAATTCTAGATGATTTGTGAAAATTCGCAGTGTTCAGATTCCGGACTTCGCATAAGAAGTCTGAAATCTAACTTTGTCCTTATTTATGCTTATCTATGATACCGACTTAAAGCATAAGCAAAATGCATAATTAATAATTGGGCAAGCTTGTATTGCTAAAAACCGCGCCAAAGAAACTTGATAGTGTAAGGTAGTTCATCTATATTTAGTGAGGTGGCGATGCAATCTACGGGAAACTACTGTAAAGCCGAATTGTAAACCTATACAAGTATGAATAAATTATCAGCATGAAGTTTCAACTGTTATTAGGCTCTTTATTTTCCCAGATTAAAGTCCGCCATTGGTGGATAGGCATTCTTTTTTGGATTGTTTTGGTAGCACCAGCTCAAGCATCTGTAATATTGCGCGTAGCAATTGAAAGAGGCGTTAATCAGGTAAAAGTCGGCAGTTCCACAACTGCGATCGTTAAAGATGGTTCTGGTCGCACTTTAGGACAATTACCGTCGATGAGTTCCTATTATGCCCAAGCGATTCCTGGGGGAGTTGCTTTGGATAGATGGCGATCTGGTTTATTTTGGATTGAACCAACAGGTAAGGGTTTCGTTTATATAGGCGATCGCTGGTATCGAGGCAGAACTCTGGTTGTCCCCACAGAAAAAGGTGTAACCGCTGTTAACTGGGTTGATATCGAAGAATATCTTTACAGCGTCATCGGTGGCGAAATGGATGCGAACTGGCCCCAAGAAGCACTACAAGCACAGGCGATCGCAGCTCGTACCTATGCCCTCTACGAACGGGAAAAACAGCGCAGTAATCCTATTTACGATGTCGGCGATACCCCCGATCGCTGGCAAATTTACAAAGGCGTAATTAGTGAATCCGGTGGTACTTATAAAGCAGTCGATGCCACAGCCGGACAAGTATTAACTTATAGAAATCAAATTATTCTTTCAGTTTTTCACGCTTGTTCTGGCGGACACACTGAAAACGTCGAAGATGTTTGGGGAAGTAGAGAACCTTACCTGCGTGCAGTTCAAGACTTCGACCAAAATATTAGCGAGTGTAGTTGGGTGAAAACCTTTTCTAGCGCCCAAATCAGTGCCATGATTCCTTCTGTAGGCAATGTCAAAGATATGCTTACAGAGGCGTTTTCCCCTTTCGGCAGTGTTAAAACCTTAAAAATTGTCGGCGACAAAGGTACTAAAGTATTACAAGGCGAAGAAGTGCGTACAGCACTAAAGCTGAAAAGTACTCGCTTTCGGGTCAGCAAGGGAACAGGTGGTAGTTTTGTACTCCAAGGACTCGGCTATGGTCATGCTTTAGGTATGAGTCAATGGGGAGCGTATAATTTAGCTCGGCGAGGAGCCAGCCATTTACAAATTTTGGGGCATTATTACCAAGGTGTAGCCCTAACCCCAATTCGAGCGAAGTAGTTAGTAGACACAAGAACTGAAAATGAATGTAGAGACGTAGCACTGCTACGTCTAATCAAGGGTTCTGGATAACTAATTTTTACCAGATGTCTAGTGGTTAGTTGATAGTGGTTCAGGATTTAGTACAGGATTTCACAAATTCCTAGCGTTTTTTAACGTAGAGGAGCAAAGGAGTGACGCAGAGTTTTTGTAATAAATTTTCATCATAATTTATGCAATATTGTATCTAGCGCAGCTAATAGCTGCGCCTTGACCATACAATTTTCGTTAAAACAATATGGCGCATCAAAAAGCCCCTGCTTTTATCCCACATTCGGCACCCTCGAATATGGTAGATAACAAGTATCCAACAATTGGATTGATTGAAGTTCCAGCAACCGGACTATACGATGCAGAAGGCAATAATTGGACTTCTTTATATAGACATCGTTCTTTAATCAGCAAGCAAGTTTTGATACCTGACTTGCAAGCAGGAGGATTTGATGCCCGATTGGTTAACCTCAGAGATGATAATTATAGTGAAGAATTTGGGGAGATTGTCTGGAAAGGGATGACCTTGCGGAAAACATATGTAGGGGGCAAAATTTCCGCTCTCGATCCTCACGCCTTCGATGCTTGGGGAATTACAGTGAATTTCTCCCAAGATCGTCAAGTGACTTGTATGGTGATTGAGCATCTGGCTAAGGGAGGTCGTCCCATTGTCGTTGGCGGCTCGGATGCTTTCGCTGAACCGCACCACTACTTGAAGGCTGGCGCAGCAGCAGTCGTTCAGGATAAATCCGGGGCAGCGAATTGGGCGATTTTTGACTATGTACTCGGAAAAACCCCACGAGAAGAACTCACGGGTGTCATTCTCGCCGATGGTAAACAGTATCCCAGGAAGGCTAAAGCCAAAAGTCCAGAGGAGTGGGCACTACCATCAGTGGAAGTGGCGCGGGAGTGTTTAGGGACACTGCCCAATGTCCAGGGATCTGTACCCGTTGGTTCGTTGGTGGCTGACATTGGTTGCGATCGCACCTGTGATTTTTGCATGACACCCACCTACGGCACTGGCTTTCGGAGAATGTCCCCAGAAACATCCCTCAAATGGTTGGCGATTCAGAAAGAGGCGGGCGCTCGTTCGATCAATATCGGTTCCGATCAATTCCTCGCCCGTGGACTCTTTCCTGAGGGGCGACAAGAGATCCTCGACATTACCAATGGTGCGCGGGAGATGGGAATAACTCTCATGTGGCCCAACGGTTTAGAACTGAGGAAAACAACTCTGGGCGCTGGGCGTAACTACGAAAGCAGCGACCTCAGACCTGACGAAGAACTGATTGAAGCACTGTTTGGCTGGGATGGCAAAGTCGGTTGTCCTTTGGCTTATATCCCTGCCGAACGTCCCGTTTTTGGACGAGAAGCTTACAAGAAGTTGTTGCCTTGGCAAGAGCATTGTACCTTGATGAAATCTGTGGTCAGAACTGGTGTACCTGTTATTGCTTATGGCATCATTATCGGGCTACCCGATGATGACCATGAGGACTTGTTACGTCTTGAGGAAGCCATCTCAGAATTGGTCGATGAACTGGTAGAGATTAACCCGCAATTGGAATTTCAGACTTCGTGCTACAGCATTATTCCCTTGCCCGGAACTCCGCAATCTTATAACTTACGGAAATCAGGAATGCTACAGTTTGAAGACCCCTGTCTTTGGGGGGTATGGACAACGACTTCCAATACTAATCACCTTACCTACGAGCAGGTTTCCGATTGGCAAATTCGTCTATCTAATATTCGGAGATCTCCGTCTGAATTTACCAACTATAACGGCGAATATTCAGGGATGGTTAGTGACGCTTCCTCCGACGACTCAAAGGTTGTGTTGGCAAATTTGAACTAAACACTGCCCTTTTGGGCTGCCCCTACTGACAGAGGACATATCGGGCAGATATCCTGGAAAAGGATGAATCTGCGGAAAATAGCTGTCGGTAGATGAGGTACATACGTAAAACCCTATAGAGACGTAGCATTGCTACGTCTCTACATGTATTTCATGACAACGCAATCTGCTGTATTTTGTGACGCTTGCGTAAGTCCTGTGGTTAAAGAATACCGACTAACAACCAACCACTAACTCCCCTCCTCAAGACGCCTTTGCCATTCAGCATCCTCTTGTTCTATTAAGTCAGTTTCTGTGGTGTATGCTAAATCTTCATGTCCAATGACTTTTTCAGCCGCAAACTGGTGAGCATAGTCGATTTTATCTTGCAAAGAAGGATCTTTGTCGCTTACTAATAGTCTGGCACGCTCAAGGCGATCGCGGTTACGTGCGACAATTTTACGATTGCGCCATTGAATCCAAAAATAACGTGCGATCGGTATCCCCAAGAAAGCGATTCCGTAAGCCAACAGCAACCAGTAAATTCCTTGGACAAAAGCGACAAGTCCACCCAGTTTTGCAGCAACAATACCACCTCGCAACAAACTTGCCAACACCAAAGCACCAACCAAATTTACTCCACCCAACCCAGCACTGAGCATAATTTGTCCGGAACTTGCCGCACTAAAACGCCAAGGAAATTCCTCCAGGTACACCGATTCTGACTGAGGACGTTTTTTTGCAGCACTCACCTGCAACTCTGGGAAGTAATAAACAATCTCCCCTTGGGGACTTACCGCTGGTTGCCCATTAAAGCGAGTGAGAACAGGCAACATATAGTCTTCGTATTCTTGTTGATATTTCTCACCGATATTATCTAGATAGGGAGAAATTTGTTCAGCTACCACTGCACCACGGTTGTTGCGAATTACACTTCCAATTTCTCGCCAGCGGCGTTCTTCTAATTTGGTGTTAGGATTGCCATCACCAAACAAAAATGAAAAAACAGCTTCAAAGAAATTTAGATCGCTTTTCGCTCGCCGCCGTTCTTGGTAGCGAGTGCGATAATCTGGGCTAAAATACCAGAATAAATCGGGAAAATAGAAAAAGCCCCAACCGCCGCCATGACTGTTAGAATTACCTCCACCGTTACTGTCGCGATCTGAGTTGATCGCAGTAATAATGATGATAATGGCGATCGTTATTAAGGCGATGGAAGCAATTAAGAAAATTGCAAAGGAAATGCGAATTAGGTAAAATAGGATACTCCAGACCTTTTTCCACCATTCCTGCAATCGCAACTGCAAATACTTATTACGTAAAATTACCCGAAAGTTTTTTGGAAAAAGGTAAACAATATCACCTGTTTTCGCTACCTGCAAATGTGCGCCAGTTTCACTTGCAAAAGCTAATAAGCCCTGATTAGCCTCCGCAACATTCAATCCTGCCTGGGTTGCCACATCACCAAGGGTGACACGATAGCCCAATTGTTCCACAGCTTGCATAATGGTGGGATTGGGAGCCATTGCTCTTCCCTCCTATGAAAATTTATTCTCCCTTTTTTAGTATAAAGTTTTATTTTTGCTACTTTGTAAATTCTGCGGGGCGATCGCTTTAACTTGAACGCAAAATGTAAAATTATTTGGGGAATTTTTAATTAACGTCTTGTTACTGACTTCATGTTAAAATAATTTGCCTAGGCTTGGTTAACCAGCAACTTTTTTGGTTAGATATGGTTCAGTACACTCTTGCTCAAAGCCCAGAAATCATTCTCACTGTTCCCGGTAAAGATTCAGCTAAAGCCCGTGAGAAAGCGATGGATCAGCTGATGGAACTAATGGAAGCAGGCACCCTACCTACGGAATTAGAAGAAGGGTTTGGTGTTCAACAATTAATTGAGGTGAAAGAAGCATCAATTGACACTGGTAGTGGTGAGGATGCAATTACACAAGCTGTCCAAGTTTTGAGCAATCTTGCTACACTCAAGCTCAAAGTTCAAGATTCTCGCGCTGAAGCATTAGAAATTCGCAAAGCAGTTGATGTCCTCTTTAGCGATCAGTCAGTGACTGAGGAGGAAATTACCCGTCTCAAGGAAGGTTTTAAAGTGCTGAAAAATTTTGCCCAAGCTAATATGCGTTATCAAGAAGCCCGAACGAAAGCAGAACAAGCTAGGCAAGTTCTCGATCAGGCTCTCAAATCGCCGGAAAAATAGGGACTAGGGACTGGGGACTAGGGACTAGGGACTAGGGACTAGGGACTAGCGCTCTTCTATGACTCTGGGCAGAGAATAATCTCATGAAACCCCGACGATTAAAATCGCGGCTATACAAACAAAGTCCGCCTACGCGGACTAATATGAAAAGAGGGTTTCAAATAT
>CASBQA010000098.1 GCA_949127635.1 Nostocales cyanobacterium PMM_0069
CTCGATAATATTTGAAACTATCTTTTCAGATTAGTCCGCGCAGGCGGACTTTGTTTGTGTAGCCGCGATTTTAATCGTCGGGGTTTCTACGAGTTTATAATGCGATCGCATATAGGGGTTATCAGTGGGTGCAATACATGAAAGAATTAAGCAAACGCAGATGAACGCAGATGGACGCAGATAAAGAGGAATCGATTAGACAGAACGTGCATCCCGACACAATGCGATCGCATCCCCATACAATGCCATTGTCACCCGACACAATTCGATTGTCACCCCATACAATGCCATTGTGACTCGACACAATGCCATTGTCACCCCATACAATGCGATCGCATGTCGTTATTTTTTGTAATTTTTATGCTGTGCGCTCAAAAAGTAAGTTAATGAAGCAATTACTAGGGCAACACTAGCACCAAAAGGTAAAAAATTAGGATCACCTGACCAGGTTACAGCTTGTCCTAAAAATAATACACTCAGCACGACTATAATCACGCTGATTAATTTGCCTTTTAAGTCGTCTATATTGTGAATCTCTAACCATTCTGGTACATTTATGCGATCGTCAATAAACAATTCGTATAACCCTAAGGCAGTAATATAAAATACAGTTGACAGTAAAAACATATCAATTACTTCCACTAGCGATACAACTAGTTTTTTTGCTCCTTTACTTGAAGCTGCACCATCATGGAATACCTGGACGATGGCATTACCTGTTTGAACGACACCATAAAGTAAAATCGTAACCGAAGCGATAAAGGAACAAATAACCGCTAAGATAATCAATTGTCTACTGCTAGCCAGAATCCGATGAATCATAGATACACCTCAATGGACAAGTGCGAATCGAGCCAATATGACTGGAATTGTCCACTCTGACTGTACTTGATTTCTGTCGCGGAAATATTTCATAAATAAACTTACCTCAATGCGATCGCCAAAAAAAAGAAATCGTTTTGCTTGCTGCGATCGCATCCCGATATAATGGGATAGATTTACTGTAGTAAGCGCAAAGAGCGCTTTATTAAGCACTCTTCGTGCTTACTACGAGTTTATCATGCGATCGCATATTGCGGTTATAGTTGGGTACAATACATCAAAGAATTAAGCAACCGCAGATGAACGCAGATGGACGCAGATAAAGAGGAATCGATCCAATGCGATCGCATCCCGATGCAATGCGATCGCCACATTTTGTCAAGACGCGATTAATCGCGTCTCTACAAGGATTTCGGGCTTAACTGAAGGGTATTGTAATATAGTTAAGCCACGGTTTCCTTGACAACAGTGTTCTATGCCTAATTTTTTATTAGAAGTCGGTACAGAAGAATTACCCGCAAGCTTTCTTAGTAGTGCTGTTAAGCAGTGGAAACAGCGCATTCCCCAAAGTCTGCAAGCACACAACTTAACTAGCGATGCGGTGGAAGTTTACGGCACTCCCCGACGTTTGGCTGTGTTAATTACAGGTTTACCAGCGCAGCAACCTGACAAAGAAGAAGAAGTTAAGGGTCCCCCTGCACAAGCTGCATTTAAGGATGGTAAACCAACACCGGCAGCGTCAGGGTTTGCGAAAAAGCAAGGTGTAGATGTTGCTGATTTTGAAATTCGTCCGACTGAGAAGGGGGAATTTATCTTTGTGAGAAAAAAAACTCCGGGACGTCCAGTAGCAGAAATTTTGACGGAATTTATCAAAGAGTGGATTTTCAACTTAGAAGGTAAGCGGTTGATGCGCTGGGGTGATGGTGATGTGAAATTTTCGCGTCCGATTCGTTGGTTGGTGGCTTTGTTGGATGATGCGGTGCTGCCAATTGAGTTGGATAATGGTTCGGAGGTGATTAAGAGCGATCGCTTAACTCACTCTCATCGTGTCTTACATCCACAACCAGTCACTATTCCCCAAGCTAGTGATTATCTTACCACGTTACGCTCTGCTTTTGTGGTTGTTGATGCCGATGAACGCGCCAATACAATTAAAGAGCAAGTTCTTTCATCTGTGCAGAATCTCGACGGACACGTAGAAATCTACCCAGACTTGTTAGAAGAAGTCACAAATCTGGTAGAATTCCCCTCAGCGGTTGTCGGTAAATTTGAAGCTGATTTTTTAGAACTTCCCACGGAGGTGATTACAACGGTGATGGTGAGTCATCAACGTTATTTCCCTGTCTTCAAATCAGCTAACAGTAAAGAGTTACTTCCTTATTTCGTCACCATTTCCAACGGCGACCCTGCAAAAGCAGATATCATTGCTGTAGGGAATGAAAGAGTTATTCGCGCTCGTTTAGCTGATGGGAAGTTCTTCTACGACAGCGATTTAAAGAAGCCTTTAGAAAGCTTTTTACCGCAACTGGAAAAAGTCACCTTTCAAGAAGATTTAGGTTCGGTGCGTGCTAAGGTTGATAGAATCTGTGAAAATGCCGCAGCAATTACGGCACAACTGCAATTAACTGAAGAAGAAAATAACAACATTCAAAGAGCAGCTTTGCTTTGTAAAGCCGATTTGGTCAGCCAAATGGTGTATGAGTTCCCAGAGTTGCAAGGTATTATGGGAGAAAAATACGCTGTTAAAAGCGGAGAAACTCCAGAAGTTGCAACTGCAATTGTGGAACATTATTTACCAAAAGGTGCTGGTGATAATTTACCTCAAACTCTCACAGGTCAAATTGTCGGTTTGGCAGACAGACTTGATACTTTGGTAAGTATTTTCGGCTTGGGAATGATACCCACAAGTTCATCTGATCCGTTTGCTTTGCGAAGAGCGGCAAATGCGATAGTTAATATTACTTGGTTTGGAAATTTAGCAATTAACTTGCAAGAATTGATCGAGGAAATAGCAAGTAACTTTGCCACAACTTACAATAAAGATAGTGGGAAGTTAAGTACAGCATTAAAAGACTTTTTTCTGCAACGCATTAAAACACTGTTACAAGAAGAGAAATCCATTGATTACGACTTAGTTAATGCAGTATTGGGAGAGAATGACGCAGAATATGCCGAACGCGCTTTAAAGGATTTATTGGATGTACGCGATCGCGCTTTATTCTTGCAACAAATTCGCAAGGATGGTACATTAGATAAAATCTACGAAACTGTGAACCGTGCAACTCGGTTAGCAGCGCAAGGCGATTTAGACTTTATTCAGCTTAATCCCACGGCTGCAATCAACCCAGAACTATTTCAAAAATCTTCAGAAAAAGCTTTGTATGATGGTTTAATTGAGTTAGTGCCAGAAACAGAATCTGCAAAGCGATCGCGCAACTATCGACAATTAGTAACAGCACTCGAAAAGATTGCTCCTGCCGTTACCAACTTTTTTGATGGTGCAGAAAGTGTCTTAGTAATGGATTCAAATCCCCAAATCAAACGCAACCGATTACATTTGCTAGGATTACTTCGCAACCATGCTCGTGTTTTAGCTGATTTTGGTGCCGTGGTAAAAAATTTGTAGTCGAACGCCACAAAAAGTTGTGTAAATTGTGCCAAAAAACGTTACGATAGTGACACTTAACCAGGGATAACAGAAGACAGTCTATGTCCAAAGCTCATGTAATTGGATTCGGAAAGTCCGGTGTTGCTGCGGCGAGATTGTTGAAAAAGGAAGGTTGGGAGGTGGTGATTAGTGATTCTGCTAATGCAGATAGCCTTGCTTCACGTAATACCTCCGAAAACTTCCTTGACCAGCAACAAGAACTTGCCGACCGGGCAATAACTGTTAAACTGGGGTATTCCCTCGATGTGAATGATGCTGATTTACCACAATTAATTATCGTCAGTCCTGGTGTACCTTGGGATATACCGTGTTTAGTCAAAGCGCGAGAATTGGGAATTGAAACTATCGGCGAAATGGAACTTGCTTGGCGTCATTTACAATCTATTCCTTGGGTAGGAATTACTGGCACTAATGGTAAAACTACCACCACAGCCTTAACAGCCGCAATTTTTCAAGCCGCCGGATTTAACGCCCCCGCTTGCGGTAACATCGGCTTGGCAGCTTGCGAAGTCGCACTTTCTCAAAATGGGGGACAAGGGGAAAGACGTTCCACTGGAACGTCTCTACCAATTGATTGGATAATTGCTGAATTTAGCAGTTATCAAATAGAATCTTCTAATACTGTTGCCCCGCACATCGGTGTTTGGACGACTTTTACACCAGATCATCTTGCTCGTCATAAAACTTTAGATAAATATTACGATATCAAAGCTAAATTGTTGCATCAATCTCAGTTACAAGTCTTTAATGGGGATGACGCATATTTAAGCAAGATTGGTTTAAGTCAGTGGAGTAACGCTTATTGGACAAGTGTTAAAGGTAAGGAGTATCTGCTTGGTGAAAAAGGCTTTTATATAGAAGATGGCTGGGTTGTCGAATTAAACAACTCAGCACCTGAAAGAATTGTAGAAGTATCAGCTTTGCGGATGGTAGGCGAACACAACCAGCAAAATCTGCTAATGTCGGTAGCAGCAGCACGGTTGGCAGGAATTGATTCATTGGCTATATCTGCTGCAATTCGTGAATTCCCTGGCGTTCCCCATCGCCTTGAGCATATTTGCACTTGGGAAAATATCGATTTTATCAATGACAGCAAAGCGACTAACTACGACGCAGCAGAAGTTGGTTTAGCATCGGTGCAAAGTCCGGTGATTTTGATTGCCGGTGGGGAAGCGAAAGCTGGGGATGATACAACATGGCTGGCAAAAATTAAGGCGAAAGCGGCTGTAGTATTACTTATAGGTAGTGCGGCGGAAAGTTTTGCCAAACGTTTAGATGAGGTGGGGTATAATAGTTACGAAGTTGTGGAAACAATGGAGAATGCGGTTAAGCGATCGCCATCCTTAGCACTCACACATCAAGCGTCTGTAGTGCTGCTATCTCCAGCTTGTGCAAGTTTTGACCAGTATCCTAATTTTGAAGCGCGTGGTGATGATTTTCGCATGTTGTGTTTGAAGTGTGTAGGGACTAGGGACTAGGGATTGGGGACTAGGTACAGGGAAAGAGATTTTTATATTTCTTGCTTCTGTCCTTTGCCTTTTTTTGCGTAAATATAAAGTAGGACTCTTTATAAATTACTCGAAGTCCCTCATTCCTAGTCCCCAATCCCC
>CASBQA010000099.1 GCA_949127635.1 Nostocales cyanobacterium PMM_0069
AGTTTTTTCTACATCATCTACAGCTAAAGTAAAGCCTTGACGATACTTTTCCCAACATGGAAAAGGTGGCACAAAGCAATTTTTTTCCTGATAATTCAACACCGACGGAATATCATTTGTAGCGCGTTCTTCGTAAACAATACAACCTGTATATTGCTGCCTATTATGCAGTAATTGCGATGATGGGGCAAGTGTTGACTCTTGACCATTTAGTGTTAATTCCTCAAATTTGTAGATTACCAATCTATCTAATTCCAAAAACTCCCGCACTTGCGCGATCGCTGTTGCCATAATTACCTGCAAATCCTGGCTTTTGCGAATCTGATTTGTCACCTGATTTAACAAACGTTCTTGAGAAATCTGCTTTTTCAAGGCATCTTCTATTGGCTGACAGACAGAAACATGATTAAAATTGTTATCTGATGAAAAGGATTGATTTTGCAGCGGCAAAAGATATTCTAATAACAACAGTGTAAATTTGCCTTGAAGCGTGGCATCATTAAGACTGGGAATTTGTAGATAGCGTTCGAGATGTTGGTAAGTGTAAGAATCATCAGCAAACAAATCTTGCAATTGCGAGATAAAGGAGGCGATCGCTTGTGAATTAAACGTCAAATTAGCGTATAATGTCGCATCCTGAGTCCTTGGGATAAATTCTCTCTCGATTCCATTTTCCCCTTCTGGCAATGACACTTTATTTAAATCAGGAAAACTTCGGGCAACGCACATTCCTAAGTTTTCTTCTTGGTTTCCCACCAAGAGAGCGCTAAACTGCTCTGAAACCACCAAAGTAAACTTTTGCTTTTGCCACTCACTCTTACTCATAATCGGTGCCAGCACAGCCTCTGTCAGTACCAAAGCTGCACTTCCTACTGCTTGAGCCATAGAAAGCAACAATTCCCCAAGCTGATTAAATACATCTTTTGGCAAACTTCGAGAAAAGCTCAAATCAGGAGAACTAAGCATTTTCAAACATTAGAGTGAGAAGGGCTAGTACCGCAAGGCGGAAGTCAAAGGTCAAAGGTCAAAAGTCAAGAGTCAAGAGTCAAGAGTCAAAGGTCAATAGTCAAATGTCAAGAGTCAAAAGTCAAAAGTAATATGGAGTATGCTTTTTAGCGATTGAGAATGGTTGGTTTATTTACGCTAACCTGTACTAGATGCTATGGGAAAAAGTTTTTTTGTTTCTTAACCAACAGTTTAAAACGGTAATAAGAAGATTATGCATCGAATAAATGCCACATCTGTAGGATTGAACAACTCAGAAGGCGTAGTTTTTTTTGAACAAACTCCAGCTCCTTTGGTGTTTATTACGGCTGCTGATACCGACATTCAGACTTTGGCTGCTGCATTTCCTAAATTACCATCAACATTTCCGGCATTAAGAGTTACCAATTTATTGCAGTTACAGAATCAAATAAACATTGACACATACGCCGAGCAAGTTTTGGAATTTGCCCAGGTAATAATTTTACGACTGTTAGGGGGACGTTCTTACTGGTCTTACGGTTTGGAAGTAGTGCAGGAAATTGTGCAACGTAATGGAACAACCCTAATTGTAATGCCAGGAGACGATGCTCTTGATGCCGATTTAATCACTTTCTCAACCTGCCCTCTAACTGCTGTGAACCAAGTGTGGCAATACTTCCGCGAAGGTGGTGTGGAAAATATTGTCAATGCTTTCAAGTATATTAGCGATACTTGCCTTTCAACTTCTTTTAATCCTCCATCACCGCAAGTAGTGCCGCGTGTCGGTTTGTATTCCCCACTCTCCCCCACTCCGGTAGAGACGCGAAATACGAAGTCTCTACAACTCCCCAAAGTTGGCATCATCTTCTACCGCGCTCATTATCTCGCGGGAAATACCAAGGTGATTGATGTTTTGTGTGAAGCTTTGGCAAAGCGGAATTTAGAACCTGTGCCTTTGTTTATTTCTTCGTTGCGCGATCGCGATGTTCAAGCTGAGTTAATCGAGTTTTTCCAGCCAAAGGACTCAGAACAAGTTGCACTGCTGCTAAATACTACCAGTTTTTCTTTGGCGCAGTTGGATACAGAAACACCCCAGCTGGAACTTTGGCAAAAATTAGATGTGCCGGTGTTACAGGTTATTCTTTCTGGTGGTTCCCTTCAGCAGTGGGAGTCGCAGTTTCAAGGACTTTCACCCCGCGATATGGCAATGAATGTGGCTTTACCGGAAGTGGATGGACGGATTATTAGCCGCGCTGTGTCTTTTAAGGCTGTGCAAACTCGCAATCCGAATTTAGAAACGGATGTGGTAGTTTATGAAGCGATCGCTTCACGCATTGAGTTTGTCGCTGATTTGGCTGCGAATTGGGTGCGTCTGCGCTTAACACCACCCCAAGAACGTCATGTAGCTTTAATTTTGGCTAATTATCCCACCCGCGATGGTCGCATTGCTAATGGTGTGGGACTCGATACGCCGGCTAGTTGTGTGGAAATTCTTAAGGCTTTGCAGTCTGCGGGATATCATGTGGAAAATCTACCCGCAGATGGTGATGAGTTGATTCAATGTCTTATAAGTGGGGTGACGAATGACCCGGAAGGTCGGGACTGGCGTCCGGTACGGCAATGTGTTTCTATGGGGGAGTATGGGGAGTATTTTAGTGGTTTACCGGAGGGGGTAAGGCAGGGTGTTGGTGAGCGGTGGGGTTTTGAAACGAACCACCTTCGCGCAGCGTCTCCGACAGGAGAAGACGCCAAGGACGCCAAGAAGGAAGAAAAAGAAGAGAGTTTTGCGGTTTCGGGTGTTCAGTTCGGTAACGTCTTTGTGGGTGTTCAGCCGGCGCGAGGTTATGATATTGACCCTAGTTTGAATTATCATGCGCCAGATTTGGAACCGACTCATGCTTATTTGGCTTTTTATTATTGGGTAAGGTCATGTTTTGCCGCTGATGCTGTGGTTCATGTGGGGAAACATGGCAATTTGGAATGGCTACCTGGTAAAAGTGTGGCTTTATCGGATAGTTGTTATCCAGAAGTGGCTTTGGGAGCGCTTCCACATTTGTATCCTTTTATTGTGAATGATCCTGGTGAGGGTTCACAAGCAAAGCGTCGCGCTCAAGCGGTGATTATAGATCATTTGACGCCGCCGATGACTCGTGCGGAACTTTATGGTTCTTTGCAGCAGTTGGAAAATTTGATTGATGAGTATTATGAGGCTGAAAGTTTAGATCCTTCGCGTTTACCGACGATAAGCGATCGCATTACTCAATTAATTCTTCAAGAAAATTTACATCTCGATTTTCAAGTCAGCCAAAATCAAGAGTCTTCTGTTTTACCTTTTGACTTATCGGTTTTACCTTCTATTGATGGTTATCTTTGTGAGTTAAAAGAGGCTCAAATCCGTGATGGGTTGCACATTTTTGGCAAATGTCCTGATGGTCGTCAGTTACGAGATTTAATTGTAGCGATCGCACGTCTTCCCAATCGTCATCATATCGGATTCACCCGTGCGATCGCTGAAAATTTAGGTTTAGATTTTGACCCCATCACAGCAGATTTGGGAGATGAGTTTTTTCTCACGCAAAGTCGCAAAGACGCAAAGCTAGATTCATCCTTTGCGTCTTCGCGTCTTTGCGCGAAACTTAATTCTTGTCGCACTTTAGGCGATGTTGTTGAAGTATTAGAAGAATACGCAGCCGAATTAGTAGAACATTTAATTACAGACACGAAATTTGACATCTCTTGTACAGACGCGATTAATCGCGTCTCCCCTGTTTTAAACTGGATACAATCGCGTCTTCTTCCTGCTCTCCAACAAACCGACGAAGAAATTCTCTATTTGTTACACGGACTTGATGGGGGATATGTCCCTAGCGCTCCTGCCGGCGCTCCCACACGCGGACGTCCGGAAGTCTTGCCTACAGGTAGAAACTTTTACTCGATTGATATCCGCGCCATTCCTACAGAAACAGCTTGGGATATTGGCAGGAAGGCAGCGGAAACTCTCATTGAAACTTACACCCAGGAGAATGGGGAGTATCCCAAAACACTGGCTTTATCTGTGTGGGGAACTGCCACAATGCGGACTGGTGGTGATGACATCGCTGAGGCGTTGGCTTTGCTCGGTGTGCAGCCTGTGTGGGATGGTATGGCGCGGCGAGTGGTGGATTTGGAAGTTTTGCCCCTTTCGGTTTTGGGGCGTCCTCGCGTAGATGTGACGTTGCGGATTTCTGGCTTTTTTCGGGATGCTTTCCCCAATTTAATTGATTTATTTGATACGGCGGTGCAAGCAGTGGCGGCGTTGGATGAACCACTAGCACAAAACCCTTTAGCAGCGCAAGTACAGCAAGAAACAGATTTGTGGACGGCACAAGGTTTAACTCTAGAAGAAGCTCAAGTGCGATCGCGTTACCGGATTTTTGGTTCTAAACCAGGTGCTTACGGTGCTGGACTCCAAGGTTTAATCGAATCACAAAATTGGACAGACGACAACGATTTAGCCCGTGCTTACATGAATTGGAGTTGCTACGCTTATTCTTCGGGACAAGGAGACAAGGGAGATAAGGGAGATAAGGGAGATAAGGGAGATAAGGGAGATAAGGGAGATAAGGGAGATAAGGGAGATAAGGGAGATAAGGGAGCAA
>CASBQA010000100.1 GCA_949127635.1 Nostocales cyanobacterium PMM_0069
AAAAATAACCGACAAGTATACCGCGAAAATCGGCGACTTGTTGGCAGAAAAAGAAAAAGACATCAGCACTGTCTAAAGTCTGAAGTATGAAGGCTGAAGGTTAATTTATGAATTTTTCAACCTTCATACTTTCTTATAGCGGTTCTCGGTTGAGTGAGGTACAATAACCCCACCCCCAACCCCCTCCCCGCAAGCGAGGAGGGGGCTATGATTTACCTCATGTGATTAGGAAACGCTATAGATGTTTATTAAAACTTTATAAAATATCGTAGTGTATAGGCTAAAAATTTGTCATCAGTGGAAGTAATGAGTTGTAATTTAGTAGCGGTTACACTCATTAAATAATTTAGATGACATAAAAAACATATTTAAATTGTTTAAAGTTATTAGGACTTACGCAAAAATCAACGTTCTTCAGGAGCAAAAATTCAGCCATATGTATGATTGCATCATCGTCGGCGCCGGACCTGCTGGTGGAACAGCCGCTTACCATTTAGCCAAGCAGGGACGTTCAGTATTAATTTTAGAAAAAGAATGTTTGCCAAGATATAAACCCTGTGGTGGAGGGGTATCCCCTGCGATCGCCAAATGGTTTGATTTTGATTTTAGCCCAGCAATTTCCCTGAAAGTTGACGAGTTGCGCTTTACCTGGAAAATGGGCGACCCTGTAGAAACCAAAATAGAGACTATCGAGCCAGTCTGGATGGTGCGACGTGATATTTTTGACCATTTCCTAATTCAGCAAGCGCAAAAGCAAGGTGCTGAATTAAAAGATTCTACAGAAGTAACTGGAATTGAATTTAAGAGCGACCATTGGCAAGTTAATACAGCTAACGGTTCGGTTACAGGTCGCTTTTTAATTGCCGCTGATGGTGCCAAGGGACCGATGGCAAAATGGCTGGGCTTCAAAGAACGCAAACGCCGTTTAGCAGGGGCTTTAGAGGTAGAAGTTCCGGCAGTTGTGGAGAATAAATCTACAATCCACTTTGAGTTTGGTATGGTCAAAAATGGCTATATCTGGAACTTCCCGAAAGCTGATGGTTATTCGATTGGTGTCGGTACTTTTATCGGTGGAGAAGCTCAAGATTTTAAGAAAATTTTGGATGAGTACGGAAAAAGTTTTGGTCTAGATGTTAAAGCTAACAAGCAATATGGTCATCCTATTAGTTTATGGGATGGTAATCAAAAGCTGCATACTCAAAATGCAGTTTTGGCAGGAGAAGCAGCTTGTGTGGTTGATCCGATGACAGCAGAAGGTATTCGTCCCTCTATTTTTAGTGGTTTGTTGGCAGCTGGAGCGATTCATCAAGCGCTTTCTGGTGATGCGATCGCTTTAGAAAATTATTCAGAAGCGATCGGCGAACAATGGGGTGCTGATATGGCTTGGGCACAAAAGTTAGCTGGCGCATTTTACCGCTTTCCCGGTGTTGGTTACAAGGTAGGTGTTAAGCGTCCTTCTGGTAGCCAAATTATGGGTAGAATCCTGTGTGGGGAATTGCGTTATGGCGATGTTGTTAATCGTGCGCTGAAGCGCTTGGTTCCGATTCCTGGTTTTGGCGGGTAATTAAAAGTTAGGGGTTCTTTTATTATGGTTGTTTGACTGGACATCATATCACTACGAATTTAAGGTAGCCAGCTGGGGTGAAATCCAGTTAAGGGAAGTTGTTCTGGTTTTATTTCGGTAGTTGTTCCGGCATCGGTGATGGGTAACAGAGGCATTAACCATAAATTACTAGTAGCGATCGCCTCTCCGTCATCGCTTCTCAAATTGTTTCCCGGTGATGGCGGAGTGTTCGGATCTTGAGGTACTACTTGGTCAAATAACAACCCTAAACCATCTGGTGCTAAACTCATTTCGACATTGCGTTGAGCAGGGGGTAACACGAACAGTGGCTTCTGTTGCGCCGTTTTTATGTCAATTGCCACTAAATATGGCTGTTCTTGATATACTTCTCCTCCCTGTAATAGCTGTGTTACCAAGCAATATAATGTGGGTGAGGCACCATCAAACTGACACTGAATAATTGAGCCTGTAGTTTTTAACAGCAGTTTGTTGACACCTTGATTTGTGACTAAAAACAAATCTCGCGTGTAATCTGTATTAAACTTGACCATTGCCGCTAGCAAACCGTCTTTAGAAAAAGCCTGCACCAAGCCAAATTGGGGAAAATAAGCTAGGGGTTTACTACCATCTGCTTTTAGAGGTAAAATCGCTGTTCCCTCTCCTTGGGCAATTGCTACAGATTTACTATCTGCGGTGATGGTAAAATCTCCTCCTGGTGGGCTTTGCACGCGCTTCAGATTGGGTTTTTCTCCCGATTTAGTGTTTGCTGGCATAAACCACAGCCCAAAGTCACCAGGACTTGCTCTATTTCCTCGCTGAATGACAATTGTTTGTCCATCCGGAGATATGTCAAATTTCAAGTTTTGAAAGTCTTTATTATCTAAAATTAGGTCAACTTTACCTGCTGGTTCAGCTTGTTTTTTAGGTTGTAAATAAATGCCTGTGGTTACTGTATATATCTGCGCCGAAAGTAAGTCTTGACTTGATGATGTGCGAGCCGAAAATATAATTTTGTTTCCTTCTGGAAATGGCTTATAGTCCATCACTACCAAATCTTTGGGAGTCAGTATTTTGTTTTGGTCTTGAGTCAAGTTATAGAGAACTAATCGTCCCTTTTCTTCTTTGTCTGTTCCTATATAAAGCATGACGCGATCGCGTGTGCGAAACTTACCTATAAAAGGTGCATTCGTCCGTTTTTTTCGTTCTTTTTCCGCAAACTTATCTTTTGCACCTTGTAACTGCACTTTATAAGTTGTACCATAAGGCGCTGGTGTCAAAAGAGTATAAAACATTTTCCGCCCCGCCCAACTAAATTTACCTGCTAGGGGAGGGTCAATTTTCAAGTTTTGCTCAACACTTTTTGTGTCCATTGGACGACTAAAAGAAAGGGCAAAACGGTTATATTCTGCCCCAATTTGTTGATTTTCCCAATTGGAATTGGTTAAGGATAAATCTTTTGTCTCAGTTTCTTGATGTTGCCAGGTAAAGTCTCGCACACGGGATGTTACCACGTCACCTTGCAATATCATTACTCCTATCACGAAAGAGAGTAAGAGCATTAGGGCGATCGCTGCACGATCTAGCGGTTGGATAGAGGCTTTAAAGTTGGTCATTGGATGGTGGATAGTTGTTAGTGGATAGTTGTTATATTATTTCTGTATGAAGATGCGCCTAAGAGCGCTTGTCATTACCAACATATTTCAAAACCCTCGGTCTTGCCGCTAACCCGCCTTAGAATTAATTCTAAGGCTAATAGCACAAGTCCATTTTAATGGACTGAAATCTTTATTTAGTCTATTTTAATGGACATCTTGCACTATTCTCAATTAGCGCCCAGACCCGCCCAGAGTTAAAACTCTATCTCTAATAGCTCAAGTCCACAAAGCTTGGACTAAAACCTTTATTTAGTCGTCTTTAGACGAATGAGCGCTATTAGCCTTAGAATTCATTCTAAGGCGGTTGTTGGGATTGGATTCCTATAGTAATTAGCAACCACTAACAAAGCACCAAAAACTAACTACTATCAAATAACAACCAACAAATAACTAATAACTATACGGATCTTTTGGTTGGGGAATTTTTTTTATGGAATTAGCAGCGATGATGAGTTGACGTTTGCCGGACAGTGTTTCTGTCACCATTTGTCCTTCTACTTCTAGCCAACTGTCAGGTGTGTATTGTTCGCTATTTGGAGTTAATTTGACGGGTAATCCTACAGGATAAGCGTCTGCGGCACAACAAGTCAGAACAAATTTACCCAAGAACAAATAATCTTTTTGTAAATTTGGTGGATGAATCACAAATCCTTGCACTTTGGCTTTTTGTCCTGAATATTTATCTGGTTCTGGATAAACATTAAGTTCGCGTACCCAATCTACAAGCGATCGCTTCTCTGGTGGAGTATTAGAATCACGACCAAATTCTTGGGGTTTAATGCGAGATGTTCCTAATAATTCACTGACATCGCGTTGCAGTGCTTGATCGCTAGCAAAGACTCGCGGTGTAAAAATTAATCCAAAAATTGCCGCTGTTAATACCAAACCACTACCCCAACCAGGGGGAAAGAAATTTATATGCTCGGCACTAGATACAATATCATGCGGTCGTCGTCGCCACAGTTCTTGTCCTCTGAAAAAAGCAACAATTAGTAAGCTGATACCACTAGCGATCGCTAACCAAAAATAATTCGGATGAATCAACAAATTTAGCTTGCCAGTCAGCCAGTATTTCAACAATAAAATTCCCCAAGCTGCAATTGCTATAACATCCAGCCAAGGAAGTAACAAATTTGGTTTTTGAGGTTTTGGATTTGGGGTGGTCATTGGTCAAGAGTCAAGGGTCAAGGGTCAAGAGTCAAGGGTCAAGGGTCAATCTTTGGACTTTGGACTCTTGACTCTTGACTATAAATTAATTTCTTAAATTACGTGCAAGTTGATGAAAAGTGTCAGCAAAAATGTCAATAGTCCTGCCAAGCCAAATAAGTAAAATACAGTTCGTGGCTTGAAAATTGTTAACATCAAACCAACACCTTTAATGTCAATCATCGGACCATATACGAGGAATGCTAATAAAGAACCACTGGTAAATGTGGAGGCAAAAGATAGGGC
>CASBQA010000101.1 GCA_949127635.1 Nostocales cyanobacterium PMM_0069
CTTGTGGAGTCGTTTGAGAACTATTACCGGCATCATTTTTGGGCGACAAATTAGGCGATACACTAAATGTGTAATACTTGGGCTTACCATTAGCCTGACCCGGATTTTTTTGGAAATAGTTTCGCAAATATTCTCTAATAGCTGTTTTGCTTTCAGATGAAACTGAGTTATCCAAAAATTCTACAGATTCAACTGTTTTGCCATCTGGATTAACTACCAAACCTACCTCAACTCGACGATCCAACCCTGCTTTATCAATCGCTAAGGAAATCGGTTGTTTCGTTTCTATGTTGGGGTATTGCTGTCTAACTTTAACAAACTGTTCTGCCAAGGTAGTAGTTTTGTTAGTCAAGTCTTGTGTAGCTGCTGATACCGTATAGGCTTTCTGAGTAGCTAGTGACAACTCAGGTATGCTGGAGCTTGACTGTTGCCATTGCGGTAGGTTTGTCGCTGCTAAAGTGAAATTCTCTCCAGGTTTTGGAGTTTCTCCCACAGGAGTTATTAAATCTTGATTTGGAGTAGCAATTTTCGGAACATCATTTCCCACCGACATACTTTGTGGAGTGCTGCTTACATCATTAGTCGGTGTCGAAGGCACATCAGAAGAACTAACCACTGGAGGGATGTTAGGTTGTCCCTCAGGGATTTTATTATCCGCTTGTAATTGTGGCAACCTCTCTACTGAGAGGGGTTGAGGAGAACGGGCAATTTTTACGTCATTGTTGTCAAAACGCGGAAATGATTGCGCGGTTGTTTTGCTTGCATTAAAGCCAGAGGTGTCGATTTGAAGATTTCCCTTTGTCTGAGGAATTATCCGCAACGATTGACCTTTAGGTACAGAGGCGATGGGATAATTATTAGGTGTTTGCGGGATGGGGGGTGATATAGCCTGATTAGAGCTGGACAAACTTGGCAAAGCTGCTAATTGAGTCGGCTGGGTGGCAAAGTTCGGTAAGGGAACTTGCGGTTTGAGGGCAACCTGAGATGTGCCGGGAATTTGTGGCAGACGATTTTGATCGGCTTGGCTTAATTGAACCAGTCCGACGGGTTTAGTTGATGAGACTTGTTTGGTGGATTTGCTAGAATCTACAGGCATCAAGGGCAAAATAAAAGCGATCGCACCATGAATGCCCACAGAGGCTATGGCTGCAATTCCAGCAGGCTGGCTTAAGATATCTGGTATGTTTTTCAGCACGGAGACGTAAGACATAGCTGTTCTGGTTCACTCGACTCAGTTGCGTTGACTCGTAATTTTATCTTTACAGATACTGCATATAGATGTAGATGCGTTCTACTAAAAATAATAACTTTCTATTGCGTTACTAAAAACAGAAGCGTTTCCATTTTTTGCCAGTTAGTTATCCTTAGCATCGACGCGAAAATATGTTGATAGTTGCGTTTTTTGACAAAGTTTGGGGAAAATTTGTTAGTTTTTATGATTGATTTTTGCTGAACGCCGACAATTCAAGCTAAAAAATAGTGTGACTGTCAGTTTTGGCGATCGCTTTCATTTAAGATATACAACCAGTACTAGTCAATTCGATTTTCCCATTGCCGAACTATTTTTCACTCACCCAAGTAGCTGCAATAATAACATTATGTGCATTATACAGTAAACTGACTTGACATTAACACTTTTAAACAGTTTTTTTTCAGATAGCTAGTATTTCACAATTTGTTGTGTCATTCCTGGTTTCCTTTGGATGAAAAAGTAGTAAAAGCCACTACTGACAAGGTTTGCAGTCTGCGAAATTCTTTCGTAGTAATTAATTAACGCTATTTCTGCGATAAATAATACTAAGAATGCCCACTTACTTACGTATAAGTTAGATATTTGGGTTTTTGTCCAAAAATTCTTACCGAAAATTTGGGTTTAAAGCCCCGTCCTTTAGTACCGGTTTTTGGTATACTAATCGTAGTGGAAAGGTAATCAACCACTTAAAAAACCTAGCTGTCGAAAGACAAAGCGCTGAAAGAGTGAAAATTCAATCTATGCGGTTCTACTGCATTTTTCTAGACTCCACCTCGCAGTAGGTAAAACATTCAGAGGAGCTAGACATACAGTATTTGAGACACCTGTTTGTTTCAATTTCAAAAAGGACTCGCTCCGAATGCGAATAGGGTAGGGCATACCCTAATTAACGCTTGGGGAGAATCCCACCTCTGGGCTAGGCACTGCAAGATACCTATTTTAAGTGGTTTCGTTGAGCCAAGAATCCTCGTACCTTAAGGTCGAGGAGTGTCAATTTCATCTAAATTATCAAATGCCATTACCGACAGTTATTCTGCCAGGATATTTAGAAAGTGCGATCGCTTATCGTCAACTTGAACAATCTTTGCAACAGTCAGGTTTTCCCACAGTTACAGTACCACTGCGACGGCGCGACTGGATACCGACTCTCGGCGGCAGACCTGTAACGCCTATTTTGCAGCAACTCGATCACACCGTAAAGCAGATATTGCAACAATATGACGCTTCTCAAATTAACTTAATTGGTCATTCAGCTGGAGGTTGGATATCCCGCATTTACTTGGGAGAAAAGCCTTACTTAGGACGTGGTGAGGTGCAACCGTCTATTTATTGCGCTCACCCTTTAATTAATACTCTTGTTACCTTAGGCACACCTCATATTAGCCAAGAACGTTGGACGCGCTGGAATCTGGATTTTGTCAAAAATAACTATCCAGGAGCATTTTACAAAAACGTTCGTTATGTTTGTGTAGCCGGAAAAACAATCTTTGGGGTCAGACAAATAGGTAGCTGGTTAGCTTATAGTAGCTACCAATTAACTTGCGGCAAAGGTAATACTTGGGGTGATGGTATCACGCCGATTGAAGCAGCTCATCTAGAAGGAGCCGAAAATATTGTGATTTCAGGTGTCAACCATTCCCCCAGAAGTCGAGGAATTTGGTATGGCTCTGAAGAACCATTAAAAGCTTGGATGCAATATTTAGCTTGAAAAAGGGACTGGGGACTGGGGACTAGGGACTGAAAAAAATATGGAGCGACCTATTAAATAATATTTACATCCACGCCTTAAGATTTATCGTTTGTTAATAATTCTTAGTTAAACTGTAATAAAAGTACATATACAGCTAAGGAAAGAGGCGATCGCTATGCAAAGCACCCGGTTTGATATAATTGGGCGGCGAATATCGACGATATTATCCGTCGTTATTCTGACTCTGACCTTGATTAGTGCGACTACGGGAATTTTACTTTCTTTTTATTATCAGCCAGCAGCGGGCGGTGCTTATGACTCATTGAAAATGATTGATGGGCAAGTGAGTTACGGCTGGTTATTTCATAAAGCGCATAATATTGCAGGTAACGCAGTAATTATTGTTGCGTTGATTCAAATTGTGGTGATGTTTTTAAGCAGACAATTTCGCAAGAGTTGGTTGACTGCTTGGATTAGTGGAATTTTGTTTACCTTGAGTGCGATCGGTCTGGATTGGACAGCAATGAGCCTAAACTGGGATCAACTAGGATACTGGCGTTTTAGTATCGAGCTAGGAACAATTGAAGCAATTCCTTTTATCGGGCATCAATTACGAGATATCCTAACAGGCGGTGGAGCCATCAGCACCGTAACTATTGAGCATCTTTACACCATACACAGCTATATAGTTTCCGTTGCTGCGATACTTCTTGCCGTGGTGCATTTAGCTAGCGTATTCTGGCAAGAAAAACAAACGCATCAAAAAATGCTGAACTCTGAA
The DNA here is from genome assembly GCA_949127635.1 of Nostocales cyanobacterium PMM_0069. Taxonomy (GTDB): domain Bacteria; phylum Cyanobacteriota; class Cyanobacteriia; order Cyanobacteriales; family Nostocaceae; genus Hassallia. The sequence continues at coordinate 3,724 of CASBQA010000101.1, forward strand.
TTAGGTAATTTACCACAGCAACCGATTTAAGAGGGGGAAAGGGGAAACGGGAAAGGGGAAAGGATAAGAAAAAAGAAATACTTGTCCCCCTGCTCCCCCTGTCCCCCTGTCTCCCCATTCCCTCAAACACTGGGGGAATCACTAGCGGAAAGTTCAGCTAACTTTGCCACAGGGACTAGTTCGACTTCTGGTAACTTTTCTGGAGATAGGGGAGTGGATTGACTAGCACCAGATAAGCGTTTTAAAAGATTGGATCTGGGGTCATGCAATAGATAGATTATGCGATCGCCTGCTTGCCAATCAATAGCAGCCGGGATTATCTGTAAATGTTTATCTCTCTCTACCAACAACGGCACCAAATCACCAGCCCGAATTTTTTCTTGGATGCGATCTTTTTGGCTGGAAAATTCCGACTCATCAAGAGTAGTTGTCCCTAACTTCACTCGTCCACTATTGAGATACTCATTCCAAGTCTTAATTCCTAAGTCTGGGACAAAAGCCTGGTCAACTTTGTTATCTGCGGATGTGGATGCTTGGGGGTCGCGAGGAAAAACCGCTAAAACACGGGGGGGGTTAAACTCTTCAGCTGCACGTTGAGCTAAAACAAAATTTACCTCACCATTGTTAGTCATAGCTAAAAAAGTTCCCATCGAAGCCAGTCCCGCTTCTTCCAAAACTCCTGTATCTAGCGCACTGCTAGCAATTACTCGCAGGTTTTGTGCTTCCGCTTCTGGAAAACATTTCGGGTCAGTATCAATCATAACCACCGCTTCTCCCCGTTCTTGAAAGAATCGGGCAACCAAAAGACTCAGGGGATTACAGCCAACAATTACCAACCCGGTTGCTTCTTTAGAAGTTATTTGTAACCATTTGGCGATCGTACCTGCTGTTAGCCCCTGACAGAATACTGTCATCAGAATTGTCAGGAAGACTAAAGCTTTAATCGCTTCACCACCGTTGACACCGCGTTTTGTGAGTGCGATCGCAAATAAAGAAGCCACTGAAGCAGAAACAATACCTCTAGGTGCAACCCAACTTAAAAACAATTTTTGCCGCCAGTTGAGGTCACTATTCCAAGTACAACAGAGAATGTTAATCGGGCGAACGATAAACATTAGTACCAAAACTGTAAATAAACTGCCCCAACCCAAGGCAAATACACTGGCAATAGACAAATCAGCCGCTAGCAGGATGAACAGCACCGAGACGCTAAGAATCGTCAATTGACCTTTAAAGCGGCGTAACGAACGTTCTTCTGGCACCGAGGAGTTGGCAAAAACTGCGCCGGCGATTACGGTTGTCATTACTCCCGACTCATTGCGAATCATCTGCGCTAAAGTAAACAGACTCCACAGCACCGCTAGCACGACTAAATTTTTTAGTTCTAATGAGAGAACATCAGCACGTTTGAAAATCAAACTCATTAAATAACCACCTGCGACACCAATTGCTGCACCGACTCCCAGACGCAACAGCAAACCGATAATTGCATGGATTGGGTCAGTATCGCCGTTCAAAATTGTATCAAGAACAACGAAAGCGAGGATAGCTCCCACCGGGTCAATTAAAACGCCTTCCCCTTCCAGCAGGGTTGCGACTTGTCGATCTACATTGATTTGTTTGAGCAGGGGACCGACGACGGTTGGTCCTGTGACTACAACTATGGAAGCGTAGAGAAAAGCAATATTCCAGGGAAATTCGCCCAACCAGTGAGCTGCCATGCTACCACCAAGCAGAGTGATGAGCGTTCCCAGAGTGACGAGCAATTGCAGACTAACGGAAACTTTGCCCAACTCGCGCAAATCTAAGTTGAGTCCACCTTCAAACAAAATTATTGCCGTTGCTAGGGCGACAATAACTTCCAATCCTGTGCCCAGTAAATGAGGGTGCAATAACCCAAGTCCATCCGAACCAAGGAGAATGCCAAACACCAATAACAAAACGATGCTGGGTAGCTTCAGATATGCAGCCAGCACTTGAGCGCTAATCCCTGCAAAGACGGCAATCACCATCTGTTGGGTGATTTCAAATGATGCTTCCATGTTTTAGATTTTGAGTGATATATTTCAAAATCTTTGTAAAGAACAGTTAATCTTAACTTTGTCAGGCGCAATACCATATCCATTGTGACTTGCTAAATTCTCCAATGGTTTCATGAATAGTATTTTTTTATACGTTCTTTCTTAATTATTCATGAAAAAGTGGCGATCGCTCATCTGGGCATAAAATACAGAAAACATTCTGCCACTGTGCGTTTAGAAGTGAAAAAGGCAAATGTACGGCAGCATTCAGCTTGTGATAAACCCATGACGACTAAGTTAAGGAAATGACGATCATAATTAAAAACAAATCATAGCTGATAAAAGTACGACTTGTTATAATTGATGGCGATCGCATCACCCGACAACCGCCCTCAAACCACTATGCACACAAGATTTCCGCTCTTCTAAAAATCTGTTGTTGAAGGCATTGCAATCTTGAGTAGAGAATTTTTTCGCCAAACCTGTTGACATCATCTCAAAAATTGGTTATTTTAATAAAGTCTGGCAAGTGATGCCCCCATCGTCTAGAGGCCTAGGACACCTCCCTTTCACGGAGGTAACGGGGATTCGAATTCCCCTGGGGGTATTTTTGGTATAACCAATAAATACTAAGTCAAAAGTTATGTAATACTTTGTATTTTGAGGCTTAGTTGAGAAATTGAGATAAATAGTTATGCGATCGCTCTTTCCCACCATATGATTCGGTGCGATCGCATAACCACACCCATCAGCAGTGGCGATCGCGATTGACATCGTGGATCGTTTTCTCCAGATACCAACAGCTTGTCTTACCTGGGTGTTGTTTTTGCTGTTGATCAAGCAAACGAAGCGCGATCGCGCTGTCACCGCAAACTAAGCTTAGTAGCTGCTTAAATTTGGTAGTGTCAATCGATATTTGGCTAGGTTGTTGTGGTATTTTATTACCAGTCCATTTCAGCGATTTCAAATCGGGTAGTGGTTGCTGTATTGGTTCCATAAGATTGAGTTAAAGTTCCTCAATCCAATTTGCGGGATACTTCTGGTTTCAGTCATCCGTCAATATTCGGCATTTAATTTAAAGAAACTGTAAAGTTGTTCACACCCTTCAATCTAAAAAGATATCTATAATTTACATTCCGCACTTCAAAATGTCATACCTTTATACTTCAATAAATATGACAAACAACAGTTAATATCATTTAATGCGAAGTTGTCAAATATCTTGGTGCCGATGAATTATGGCAGGATGTGGGTTAGTTAGCCGCATCAAAAATCTGTTGTGCGGTTAAATTTAATTGGGGAAAAGTAGGTGATAAAATCGCGGTGTTGCCTTCAAACGGTGTCATTTTATATTCACCATCAACTAATTCGCATACAAAAATGGTGGGTTCTTTGGGATTGCCGATGAACTTTCTTGCACCCAACGCAGCATAATCGGCAATCCAATATTCAGGAATACCCATTTCTTCATAATCCCTAAATTTATTGTAGTAATCATCTCGCCAGTTAGTTGAAACAACTTCAATAACTATTGGAACCGATTCTGCTTGGCTTACTGTAGACTGTTTTTGAAAAAGCGGTTCATTGTCGAGATTATCAAGATTTAGAAGCAACACATCAGGTGAATAAGCGGATTCGGCAGAAGGAGTTTTGACTAATGCGGTTTTGGGTATTCCGTAGGGTAAATTAAGACGATCAAACTCCACGGTTAATTTCCGCGACAAAAACGCTACAACTTTCTCATGCGCTCCGGTTGGGGGTGCCATTTCAACAATTACTCCCTTGTGCAATTCATAGCGTTTACCATCGTTGGGATACCATTCGCTAAATTCATTGAAGGTGAACAATTTGGGCAAGGCTTGAGTCATAATCTTACCTCCAGATATGTTTTATTTTATCAAAATATTGACAATTTCCATTGGGATAATTCAATGTATTTTGACTATCTTAATGTTAATTAACCGGACATAATGTAAGCACGCTTTGTGCTGACTACGAACGTGAAATTATGCGCTAATTGCGTAAGATATAATATATAAAAATTTGTTATATACAAACAATTGGATATCTTCCCCAGCCTTGCAAATAGTAACTAAATACAGCATTTCATAAGTTCATGACGAAAATTTATAACAAAAACTCTGCGTCACTTTGCGCTTACCTCCGCGCTCCCTTCGGGTTCATCAGTTCGACGGGACGGAAACCGACTCCGCCGACTGATTCACCTCTGCGTTAAAAAATGCTATGAACTTATGCGATCGCTGTACTAAGTAGCTAACTCCTCTACACGCTGACGAATCGCTAGTAGATTTAACTGTAGGTCATTTTTTAACCGACGCTCAACCAGTGTGACTGGCATAATAACTTTAGTCCAAATATTGATTGTGTAGCAAAGATTAGTTCCCACATCTTCACCAACGCAGTAAGGTTCTAAGCACCAGCTACCAGAATAGTCTTTAAAATCTCCCTCTACCATTTGGAAATTAATTGCTTGCTGAAAGCATTCTTCCAAATCTAAAACAACACGCGCACAAAAGTTGAAATTTAGCACGCGCTGAGAGCCAACTTGCTCTAGTCGAATACCGCCGGTAGGATGCGCTAATCGACGACTTTTGGCAAGATTAGGAATGAATTCAGCTAAAGCCTCGTAATCTGTCAGGACTTTCCAAACGTGTTCAACTGATTGGGGAATTTGGATCTTAGCAGTAATTTGTCGCTTTCGTTCTGCTATTTTCTCAATTTTGACTTCCACATCGGTTGTTAAATTCTCTTCTAGGTTAGTGTCGTCACTAGTAGAGTTCAAATCAAAGTCTTCTGTTGTATTGTGTTGCTCAGTCACTTTTAAAATATAGTTTACTTTACTTCTGAAAATTGGGGCAGAGTTAGGGTGAAGCAAATTCTGCTCAAGTTAGAGTCCTCAATTGGAATGCTCTCAACAGCGATCGCTCCATTTAAATGTTGCACTAAAGACTTGACCAAAGCAAGCCCCAAACCTGTACCTGGAGTCCATCCTCCTCCTCGTCCCCCTCTGCCGCGACGGAACCTGTCAAATATGTAAGTCGCATCTTCATCGGAGATACCAAGTCCGGTGTTAGTTATTTTAATAATAACTTGATCGATTTGTTGCTCAACTTGTTGATAAACTTGCAGTTGAACCACAGAATCCCGTTGTGAGTATTTACTCGCATTCGTGAACAACTCTTGCAGAATTCGGTTAAAACTTTCTACTTCAGTTTGTAGAGTTAGTGATTCTATCGGTAGATTAAGGGAAATACTTAATCGTTTATTTGCGAGTGTTTGCTCAAAAGATGCTGCTAAATCTTGAATTTTTGTATTTAAATCGATATTTTCATATTGTGGGCGTTCATGATGAGTATCTAACTTTTGAAGTGTCAACAAGTCATTAATCAAGTTAATTTCTTTAGTACACTCGCTTTCTAAGATATCCACATACTTAGCTTGACGTTCTGGTGCTATTCCTGGTAGACGTAAATTGCGGATTGACATCAGCATATTCGTCAAGGGATAACGCAAGCGATCGCTCATGTTACTCAAAAATTCATCTTTGAGTTCATTCAGTTCTTGCAATTGATCAACATATCGGCGCATTTTATCGTGCAATTTTGCCTGCAATTCCAGACTACTTTGTAGTTTTGCTGTGCGCTCCTCTACCAACATTTGTACTTGGCGCAGTGTCTGTGATTGAATTATGGCATTGCTCATTTGAGCGCAGATCATTTCCATTATATTTAATTCTGCAAAGTCCCAATTGCGAGGCACTGCTTGCTGAAGGACTAAAAACCCGATGATTTTGCCTTGATTCTCCAATGGTACTAATAAGATCGCTGGCAGTAAATCCAAAGCAAACACCGGAGCAATTGAAATACCATTTTGGTCTATATTTTCATTTATAACTACTGCTTTTCCTGATGTGAAGACGCGCTGGCATAAACCACACTCGGAAACAGAGAAAGACTTATCCAAAGTTTCTAGTTGAGCGGTGCGGGAATTTTCGTCTCTAGACCATTCAGCAACAACAGTTGCTCTTGCTTTGGGAATTTGTTTTTTCGGTTGAGTCTTAAATAGCGGATCTGTATATTTTAGCAGTATGAGCATACCGCGATCGGCTTGAAGACATTCTGCTGTGGAGGCGATCGCTAACTGAAGCATTTGATTTAACTCCAGGTTGCTGCGACTAAGTATTGTCAATTGCGTGATCAAGCTTTCATGCTGGGTGCTTTTAGCTATATATTTTTCTTGAGAAGCAATTACCTGTGCTTGTGCTACTTGGGAAAAAGCGATCGCGCAAGACGATTCTACAGCTTTTAGGAGTTGTTTTTCCGACTCACTCCAATCATAGGGATGAAACTGTATCAGACTTATCACGCCGTTATTTTTGCCACCAAAGCGTGTGGGAATTGCCAAAACCGCTTTAATCGGTAACGGTAAATATTGATATCCTATTTTCAGACTACTTCTAATAGTTGAAATGTCCTCAATCGTTGGTTCTGAGGCACATTGCACCTGTTCGGTTGACAATATCTCATCTGGATGCGGCAAGCCTAAATATTTTGAGGCACACCAATTAGCAGTAATTGCCTGATCAACTCCTTCACCATTTACTGGAACTAAGCAGCAAGAATCAACTTGAAACGTGGTTCCTAATAGTTCGGCAATCTGTTGCAGCATCGTTGCTGGAGCCAAGCTCTTGGTAATGATTTGATGAATATGACGTGCCAACTCGTTGGCTAGGTCTTCCTGATGCTGCATCAACTTGACTGGGTATTGTTGTCGATCTACTTCATCTTGGCGCAGTGGTGGCGATGATAAAGTTTTTTTCATTCCTGGCACACTGTTTGATAATAACCCCATCCTCTTTTTACCCAACCTCCTGGCATTTCTTTTACTCTTTGCCCTGTAGCTAGCTCTACCTGATGATTCACTTTCTTTGCGATAAAAACTTTCTCTCACCTGTTATAGCCTCTTTTTATTTCAGATGACCAAATCACTGGTATATTAAAAAATGTATACTTGGTTTCAAAAATACCACTTATACAGTGAAACTCCGAAACCAGTTAATTTCTGACTCTTATGTATTGAGTTAACTTACTAACTTGGATTTAGAATATCCTGTCTTTAAGTATACATAAACAGTAATTTCTCTATAATTTAGGCAAAAACTACATAATTTTCTTACGGGTTAACACTGAAGCTTTATTGTCAAGTTTGTAATATTTGCTTAGACTTTTATTTACTTAACTGTCCGACTATTCTTTTTAAAATCAAGGAAAACTGAGGCATAGTTTTTACGGGTTACTTAGGCAGATAGTAAAGAAGTTGTCAACTGCCTTCATAACCGTTTTTCGCGTCCAGACATCGCTTTTAAAGGAGGTTTGGCGCTACGAGTGCCTTTTTGTTGGAGCTGACGACGATTGAATAAGTAACGTCTTTGAGTGTTTCTGACCTGGGAACTTGAGAAAAATTAACCATCAGAAGTTACTGTTGATGGTAAAGTCCTCGGTCAATTTTTTGTCGCCAAATTGGTCACAAACATTTGGATTTTATGAAATTTATTTATTTTATTAATAAAAATTAATTTTAATATAGCCCAGTTACCACCAAACATACATGGGTAACTGAGCCGTATTTAGATGAAACGAGAGTTATCCAACCAAGCTTTCCACACTTAGAGGAACCATATCGCCATTCCTCGTCAGTCCTAATAACATAGGTTGTTGGGGTTGAATCAATTGACCTGTGAGCACACAGCGTTCTTCTTGTTGAGCAGTAGCGGCTATGCTGGCTCGAATATCAGATCGCGAAAATCGGGGTTTCCACTCACCTGATTTTTGCTGGACATAATTCCAGAGTATATCTCGGATCAATGCCTGATATCCCTGGCTGCCGGCTAATTCTTTGAGTTTATCTTTTAGTTCGCGTTCCAGACGGATGCTGGTAACTTCCATATCGGTGGTTGGCGTGCGAGCGATCGTATGCATCACTTTTTCTCCTTATAGGTATGGACAGGATAGTAATACAAGTGTAGTATGTTTAAAGGAATGTTCAATAGGTGAAATTTTCTGTGAAATCCGTTTACCCAAACTCTACTTCTTCGCGTGCTGCCAATTGCCGATTCAGTTGGGAATCAGTCGCTATGGGAGTGGAGTATTTATTTATGGGTGACAATCGCCATAATCAACGGCAAATCACAGAGGGTAATCATGATTTTAGATTTCAGAGAATTAGTGGGCTGAATGCAGCACTAAAACCAAACCAAGCAAGCGGGAGGTACAGATAGCAAAATGCTGTACCAATATAAGACCAGAACACTTTCCGGTCAATTTCCAACCCCCGCTTCACAAAAAGAAGAAGCGGGGGTTTTTTAATAAGGAGTCAAGCTGTGACGAGCGCTTTTAGGCAAGTGTTAGAGCAATCTGTGGTGGTTTTTTCGCAAAATTACTTGCCACTGTGTCGAGTAAATATCAAGCGGGCGATCGTGTTGTTAGTAGCGGATAAAGCTGAACCGCTAGATTTTATTGCAGAAAGCGGATGGCAAGTCCGCTCACCTAGCTTGATACTTTATGTACCAAAACACATTCGCTTGAAAATCACTTCTAGTGAGCGTGTGTGGAAAATTCCGCCGGTAAATCGGCGCGAAGTGTTGCGAAGAGACCATCACAGTTGCCAATATTGCGGTAGCAGCAAACATCTAACGCTGGATCATGTGATTCCGCGATCTAAAGGTGGTTTGCACACTTGGGATAACGTAGTCACAGCTTGTGAGAAATGTAACTCCCGTAAAGGCGATCGCACTCTATTTGAGACTGGTATGCAACTGCATACCAAGCCAAAAGCGCCAGTTCATCCGGCTATATCTTTTGCCGAACAATTCTGGCGCTTTGAACAAGCAAACCTGGAATAACAGGAGAGCATAAGGAATGTTGAAATTAATTTACACTGAAAAAAGCTTTCACTTAGAGTGTTTAAATCAGTCGTTGGAGCAATGGGTGCAAGGGCGAGTGATTTTGGCACTACGAGTCGGGCAACGTCTCTGCGTAGAACCGAGTACCGCTTCCTTTTTGCTTCCTGTTGATTTACCAGGAGTAGAAGCGCTAAAAGTTGAAGTGTTAAAAGCTGAGATAAAAGTCGATGGCACAGAAATCATGGCGTTGTCAGTTTGTGATGCGGAGTATTTAGAAGTTACTCTGCGGGGTTCTTGGATATCAAATGGTTCCGAGGATGCAGAGGGTGTCTTCGTCACAGCCATGAGCGATCGCACTGAGTTCTTTGTACACAAACTTTGGCAAGAAGCGCAAAAAAGTGCTTCCATCGTGAGCGAGTGAAGAGGGGATGGGGACAAGGAGGACAAGGGGACAAGGAGACAAGGGGACAAGGAGGACAAGGAGGACAAGGAGGACAAGGAGGACAAGGAGGACAAGGAGGACAAGGAGGACAAGGAGGA
>CASBQA010000102.1 GCA_949127635.1 Nostocales cyanobacterium PMM_0069
CCATTCCCCAGTCCCCAGGTAAAGTTATTGCGCTAAAGTCTCAAGTGCTTTGACATTAGCAGTAAACTGGATCTCTGGTGAAGGGCATCCATTTTTTAGGTAGAGACGCTCTAGTTTTATGCGTCTCTAGTCCACTCGGAGTAAAAATAACAGACAACACAGACGAAGCATGAAAGTTACCCAGGAAAAACTTCCCGCTAGCCAAATAGGGCTGGAAATCGAGATTACGCCAGAAATGACTAAGCAAACTTACGAAAAGGTCATTAAGAACTTCACTAAAGATGCTAATATTCCTGGGTTTCGCAAAGGCAAGGTACCTCGCCCCATATTGCTACAGCGCATTGGCACAGCTAGAATTAAGGCAGCAGCACTAGAAGAAATAATTCAAGATGGCATTGAAAAAGCGGTAAAACAGGAAAATATCCAGGCGATAGGACAACCGCACTTGCGATCGTCGTTTGAGGAATTGATTAATAATTATGAACCGGGCAAAGTTCTGATATTTTCCGCCGGTGTAGATGTAGAACCAGAAGTAAATCTGGTTAAGTATACTGACTTTGAAGTTAAAGCTGAGGAAGTAAAACCCGATCCAGAGCGAGTGAATACAGTTCTAGAAGGCGAACGTCAGGAAATGGGAACATTAATTCCTGTGGAAGGACGTGCAGCGCAAATCGGTGATGTGGCTGTGGTGGATTTTAAAGGTGTGTACTTCAAAGGAGAAGACGAAACCGCAGAACCTGAGCCAATTCCTGGCGGTGAAGCAGAAGATTTTCAAGTAGAATTGCACGAAGATAAGTTTATTCCCGGTTTTGTGACGGGGATGGTAGGGATGAATCCTGGCGAAACCAAAGAAATTTCCGCTCAATTTCCCGATCCCTATGCGAACCAAGAATTAGCCGGAAAAGCCGCCAAATTCACGGTAACGCTCAAAGAAATTAAAGAAAAAGAGCTACCGGAATTAAATGATGATTTCGCTCAAGAAATGAGCGATTTTGATACATTAGCCGAATTGCGTGCTTCTTTAGAAGATCGATATGAAAAAGAGGCTGCTAGCAAAACTAAAACAAATAAGCAGGAAGCGTTGTTAGAAGAATTGCTCAAGCATGTAGAAGTAGACTTACCAGAAACGATGATTTCGCAAGAAGTCGATCAGATGCTGACGCAAACAGCGATGCGACTTTCTCAACAGGGGTTGGATGTCAAGAAGTTGTTTACCCAAGATATTATTCCTCAGTTGCGGGAGCGATCGCGCAATGAAGCAATTGAACGGTTAAAGCGATCGCTTGCACTTATAGAAATCGCTAAACGCGAGTCCATCAAAGTCACACCGGAGGAAATCGAAGCAAGAGTTACAGAACTGATGCAAGAGTACGCAGATCAAGATGTTGATCCCGAAAGACTCCGCATAGTAGTCGATCAGGAACTCTTAACCGAAAAAATCGTCGATTGGCTGATAGAACACTCATCAGTTGAACTTGTACCTGAGGGTTCTTTGATTCCTCCAGAAGAAGTAGAATCACCAGAATTAGAAATAGAACACTCATCAGTTGAACTTCTACCTGAAGGTTCTTTGACTCCTCAAGATGAAGCAGAATCACCAGAATTAGAAGCAGCAGCACCTGAGATAGAGGAACAAACCAGCGAATCTGCTCCAGAATCAACACAGGGAGAGTAGGGGATAAGGGAGACAATGGGGATAAGGGAGACAAGGGAGACAAGGGGGACAAGGGAGACAAGGGGATAAATCACTCCTGACTTTTGACTTTTGACTTTTGACTTTTGACTCCTAACTCCTAACTCCTGACTTTTGACTCCTAACTCCTGACTTTTGACTGCCGAGGAGCGAGATTTTGAAGAAAACCTAAATCAATAACTACCCAGATTACCGCCTTAGCTTGATAGTGTGTAACACGAGAGCTATTTACATAAGGCATAATGGTTAAGACATAGCTAAAATACAAATCAAATTCGCCATTCAAAGCAGCAAAAGCAGCTTTAACCTTCGTCCTAATTATTCTCAAACGTTCTTTTATGCTTATATCGCAGTCAGTAAATGACCCAATCAACAGTTTGGGTCTAAGACAAATTAACTCTCAAAGCAGCCCTAGCAACATCGTCCCGATGGTGGTAGAGCAATCTGGTATGGGAGAAAGAGCTTTCGATATCTTCTCCCGCTTACTGCGAGAGCGGATCATCTTTTTGGGGACGCCAATCGACGATACTGTTGCTAACTCAATTGTTGCCCAGTTGTTGTTTTTGGATGCCGAAGACTCAGAAAAAGACATTCAACTGTACATCAATTCTCCGGGCGGCTCCGTCTACGCAGGAATGGCAATCTATGATACAATACAACAAATTCGCCCGGATGTTGTAACTATTTGTTTCGGATTAGCTGCAAGCATGGGGGCGTTTCTGCTGACTGCTGGAACTGCTGGAAAGCGCATGTCTTTACCCGATTCCCGGATTATGATTCACCAACCGCTTGGTGGCGCTCAAGGGCAAGCAATTGACATAGAAATTCAGGCAAGAGAAATTCTTTACATTAAGTCGAACTTGAATCAGTTATTGGCAACTCATACTGGTCAACCCTTAGAAAAAATCGAGGCTGATACTGAGCGCGACTTCTTCATGTCAGCAGAAGAAGCGAAAAACTACGGTTTGATCGACCAAGTCATTTCCAGACAAAATCTACCCACCGCTGGGGAAAACGTCACCATTGTGAAATAAGAGGCTGGTATGTCTAAGTACGACTCCCATTTAAAATGTTCATTTTGTGGCAAGTCTCAAGAGCAGGTGCGTAAACTAATCGCGGGACCAGGAGTCTACATTTGCGATGAATGCGTTGACTTGTGTAATGAAATACTAGATGAGGAGTTACTCGACACGAATGGTGCGGCAACACCACCAGCCGCACCACGGTCAGAACCGCCTCAAAAACGTCGCGCTCGGTCTAACAGTATTTCATTTAATCAGATACCCAAGCCACAAGATATTAAGAAATATCTCGACGAACACGTCATCGGTCAAGATGAGGCAAAGAAAGTACTGTCAGTCGCGGTTTACAATCATTACAAACGGTTGGCGATCATTCAGTCTAAAGGCAGTGGCAAAGCTGGGGCAGATGATGCTGTAGAACTGCAAAAATCCAATATTTTGCTCATGGGACCGACAGGTTGCGGTAAAACCCTGTTAGCACAAACTTTGGCGAAAATTTTAGATGTACCCTTTGCCGTCGCTGATGCTACAACACTGACGGAAGCCGGGTATGTAGGAGAAGATGTAGAAAATATCTTGTTGCGACTGTTGCAAGTAGCAGATTTGGATGTGGAAGAAGCCCAAAGAGGAATAATCTACATCGACGAAATAGACAAGATTGCTCGCAAAAGCGAGAACCCCTCGATTACGCGGGATGTTTCTGGCGAAGGCGTGCAGCAAGCTTTGCTGAAGATGTTAGAAGGAACGATCGCCAACGTACCACCCCAAGGAGGACGCAAGCATCCGTATCAAGATTGCATCCAAATTGACACAAGTAATATCTTGTTCATCTGTGGTGGTGCTTTTGTCGGTCTGGAAAAAATAGTAGATCAGAGAGTTGGCAAAAAGTCAATGGGCTTTGTCCAACCCGGTGAAGGTGTATCGAAAGAAAAGCGGGTGGCAGATACTCTGCGCCATCTAGAACCAGATGACCTAGTGAAGTTTGGGATGATTCCCGAATTCATTGGACGCATACCAATGGTGGCGGTAGTAGATCCATTGGATGAAGAAGCACTGATGGCAATTATGACACAACCGCGTAGTGCCTTGGTGAAGCAGTACCAAAAACTGCTGAAGATGGATAACGTGCAGCTAGACTTTAAACCAGATGCCTTAAAAGCGATCGCTCAAGAAGCCTATCGCCGCAAAACAGGTGCTAGGGCGCTGCGTGGTATTATTGAAGAACTGATGCTGGATGTAATGTACGAGTTACCCTCTCGTAAAGATGTAACTCGCTGTTCAGTAACGCGGGAGATGGTAGAGAAGCGATCGACTGCCGAATTGCTGATGCATCCATCCTCACTACCCAAGCCAGAATCAGCATAGAGAGTCATTAGTCAAGAGTCATTAGTAAAAGGCTTTTAACTTTTGACTTTTAACTTTTGACCTTTGACCTTTGAATGGGTGACAAATGCCTTACATTAATGTTCGGGGTGTTGAGCACTATTACGAGTGGATAAAAAAATTATCTGGTTCCCAGACCAAACCAGTGATGGTTTTTATTCATGGTTGGGCAGGTTCGGCTAGGTATTGGCAAAGCACCGCTCATGCTTTATCAGATGAATTTGATTGTTTACTTTACGATTTGCGCGGTTTTGGACGTTCTGGTGGACAACCAATTGTAGCTAAAGCAAGTGAATCTGTGGTTGAGTCAGTTGAGTCGGATTCAGTAGAAGAAGAATTGGAAGCGATCGCTGAGTTAACCTATGAATTAGAAGAATATGCTGACGACTTGAAAATGTTGTTAGATAAGTCGCAACTACAGCGCGTCTATATTAATGCTCATTCAATGGGCGCGTCAATTGCTACTTTGTTTCTCAACCGCTATCCCGAACGAGTAGAACGAGCAATTTTGACTTGTAGCGGCATTTTTGAGTACGATGAAAAAGCGTTTGCAGCCTTTCATAAATTCGGTGGTTACGTAGTTAAATTCCGTCCAAAATGGTTAGGAAAAATACCATTTGTTGACCGAATGTTTATGGCGCGATTTCTACATCGTCCCATACCAGCGGCGGAACGTCAGGCTTTTTTGGAAGATTTTTTGGAAGCAGATTATGATGCTGCCTTAGGCACAATTTTTACTTCTGTAAGCAAGGCGGCATCTGAGTTAATGCCCGATGAATTCGCGAAAGTGACAGTTCCTACCTTGCTGGTGGCGGGAGAATATGACAAGATTATTCCGGCTCAGATGGGGCATCAAGCAGCGGCATTAAACGATAAAGTTGAGTATGCCATGATTCCCCATACTGGTCATTTTCCGATGTTGGAAGACGCACCAACTTATTTAGGGCTGGTGCGAGAGTTTTTGAATTAGTTGAAAAAGGGACTGGGGATTAGGGACTGGGGACTGGGGACTGGGAAAACTTGCTTATAGGATTCAGACCCACTCCCTTGTTTTAAAGAAAACTCGCGTCCGCGTCCCCAGTCCCCAGTATTGTAGGGTGCGTTAGACGGAACGTCGTAACGCACCAAACCGTTGAAAATGGTGCGTTACGCTATCGCTAACACACCCTACCTATCTAACCACTATCCATCCAGAGATTAGCCCAAACCTAGCTCTCTTTTGAGCAAGTTAATCGATTTAGTACCAATGTAATTTTCGCTGCGAATCAGTTTAGGTGGACGAATAATGTCCTCTTGAGCGGCTTGGACTGCGGCTTGGACTGCGGAAAAACTAACTTGATCGCTGCTAAAAATCACTTCGGCACGTTTAACGAGGGCTTGAAGTTTGTAGGCATCTTTTGGTTGAGAAGTCATCACGAGTAGTTCATCTCCCCGAAAGCCGTGGATGATCACTTCTGTTGCGCGGAGAATGCCAGAACTGAGGCTGACTATACCCACACAGCTATCTTTTGGTAGGGTTCTCACCAAATTGATTTCTTTAGCGTAGTCGTAGATATCTAGGGGAATGACTCGCACAGTTTTCGGAGCTGCGATCGCTTCGACTTCGGCGATAAAATACCGACTTGTAACCACAGTGGCAGAAGATGTTTGATCTAACACTTTAATTAATTCTTCCATCGCTACCAACTGTACTGGCATTTTGAGGGATTGTTCTAATTCATACATCATTAACTCGCCAGCACCAATATCTTGAGATGGAGCTGCCACTATTACCCGCGCACTACAACGCAAGCGCCAATCAATTTCTGCCAAGAATATCTCACGAGCTTGATTGAGCGAGCAGCCTTGAGAAAGTAGCTCATCCATTGCTTGTTGGACAACTTTGTATGCTTCTGGATCTTGCTTGAGAATTGGCGATTTAAGCCGACTTCCGCCCTCATGACCTTGAGCGCGGACGTAAATTCCCGAACCAGCGAGACTTTCGACAAATCCCTCTTCTTCTAACTGGCGGTAAACTTTGCTGATCGTATTGCGATGTAAACCCGTCTGCATCGCCAGCGCTCGCGTGCTTGGTAATTTGTATCCAGGTGGATATTGCCGGGAAGCGATCGCAAACCGGATTTGATTAAACAGCTGGGTTGATGCGGGAATTTCACTGTCTGGCTGAATACGGAATTGAATCATCACCAAACCTCCAAATAGTGCTAGTAGTGGTATGCGATCAGCTGCATATGCTACTTGTCAAATATTTTATTTATACATGGAATTGATAGGCGTGGAAATTTCTGATAGCCTCCAAGCGTCCCCAGTCGTCGCCAAAACAAGTGCGCTCCCTGTCCAAGAAACTTGGCGCGAAGAGTTGAGATGAAGTTAAGATCCTGGCATAGTTATATCTGATAATTACAAACCATGAGTAAAAATAATTATGACTCTTCAAGCAATCGATACCAAAACGGTTAAGCTATCCCTTGACAATTTACAAATAGAGGCTTATCTGGCACAACCACAAGAACCAGGTTCCTACCCAGGTATTGTAGTATTGCAAGAAATTTTTGGTGTCAACGCCCATATCCGGGAAGTTACAGAACGTATTGCTTCGTTAGGATATGTAGCGATCGCACCAGCAATTTTTCAACGTATTGCCCCCGGTTTTGAAACTGGCTATACCCCAGAAGCTATTGAAACTGGCAGAAATTATGCCATGCAAACCAAAGCATCAGAGTTATTAAGCGATATTCAAACAGCGATTGATTATCTAAAAAGCCTCCCCGAAGTAAAAAAAGATGGTTTTGGCTGTATTGGCTTCTGCTTTGGCGGTCATGTAGCATATCTCACCTCCACTTTACCAGATATCAAAGCTACTGCTTCATTCTACGGCGCAGGCATTACTAGTCGCACACCAGGAGGCGGCGCTCCCACCCTTACCCTCACCCCAGAAATTAAAGGCACATTCTACGCCTTTTTTGGCAAGGAAGATGCCAGCATTCCTCTTCTTCAGGTAGATCAAATAGAGGCAGAGTTAGAAAAATATAAAATAGAGC
>CASBQA010000103.1 GCA_949127635.1 Nostocales cyanobacterium PMM_0069
GGGGACTGGGGACTGGGGGGATATCCTCACAACCACTAACCACTAACAACCCTCAACCAATTAAAATGCTGAAAACTCTTGACTTTGGGAACAAATGAGCGTACTAAAATTTGTTTAGTCAGGGGAATGTCAAGCGTTATCGACATGACCCATATACATAGTTAAACCAGTCTCGGCTGCTTGCCTTGCCGCATCCGCAACCTTTAAAGTGTACAAGCTTGCCTCTGGAGTAACGTACAAAGGAGTGCCATTAAAAAGACGATCTAATACCATGTTTGTGTCTTTGACAAATAAACCCCGTTTTGTACCAACCTCTATCGGCGTTGTTTTCCCATTTTCTATTAAAACTCCTTCATCGCCATCAAAAATCAACCCACCGTTTTCACCATGAACTTCAAATTTGCGTTCTGCTTGCCATAGAGTTTCACCTTTCCCGTAAACTACTTGCGCTAAAAGTCCGCTGTTGAAGGACAGTTGACTAATACAAAAACAGCTTTGGTAATATTCTGTTTCTGTCTCCCAAAATCGTTGATGGCAGTTAACTAAGTTCACTTCACCAAACAAATCGGTGAATCGATGTAATCTAGATAACGCACCAATTAAGGGAAAACCGAATAATTCGTGGCTAAAAGTCCATTTACGCGGTGCGGGGTATTCAGGCTTGATGGTGCTGTAGCGCACATAAAACAAACCCCCAAGTTGCGGTAAATATTCCTTTAAAGCTGAATGTAAACCGCCTAAAAGTTCGATATGTTCGACATGAAGAAGTTTATTTTCGGCTTTGGCTAAAGCAACGAGTTCTTCTGCTTCTACCACATCTAAAGATAGGGGATATTCGACAATTACATGTTTGCCTGCTTGGAGTGCTTTTTTGGCGATCGCTCCATGATCTCGATTTACATTACAAATTACCACCAAATCTATATCTTCCCGCTCTAGTAGCTCTTGACAAGAACTCATCGCTTCTGCTTGGTAGTCTGAAGCTAGAGAGGCTGTTTTTTCTTTTGTATTACCAACAAAGGCAAGTAGATGCGATCGCTCATCATGAACAAATGCTTCAGCCCTTAATTTTGCCACATACCCAGTACCAATCAAACCCACGCCCACAGTTGCTTTTTCCACAAAAGCCGATGAATCGTACATATACTCACCAATTCTGTTTATCGATTTTCTCTATCGGACTGAGTTAATTGCTTCAGCCGTCTATAGCGCTTTAGTAAACTTGTAAAACTTTCACCAACCCTGATCCGCGAATGGCAATTTCTATAAACGAGAGTGATTTGTTCATAAATTCGGGATTTTTCCAGATTATAGTCCTTTGTGGGAGCATCCATCTCAGGAAAAACATATAAGTAAAACTCATCAGGATTAACTAACTAAATTTCATTACTAATCGCGTTCAAATTCCAGTTACATCGTTTAGTTTTTCTCGTAGTATCAGAATTGAAGCAAATTTGAATAAACGGCTGAAGTAGTAAGTTCAGCCGACAGTTTGCTTTAGGATAACTTATACGGTCTGCAAAAGAGAGGATTAAAAAATGGCAACTTTTAAAGTGACACTGGTCAGCGAAGCTGAAGGTCTTAACCAAACCATCGATGTTGAAGATGATACCTATATTCTAGACGCTGCTGAAGAAGCTGGTCTTGACCTACCTTATTCTTGTCGCGCTGGTGCTTGTTCTACCTGTGCAGGTAAACTGACATCTGGTTCTGCTCCAGACCAGTCTGACCAGTCTTTCTTAGATGACGACCAAATCGAAGCTGGATATATCCTGACTTGTGTAGCTTACCCAACTGGAGATTGCACAATTGAAACCCACAAAGAAGAAGAACTTTACTAAGAGTTTGGCGCTTCAGTAAGTCCACGGTAAATAAGTTTGCGATCGCACACGTTGTAGAGACAGGTAAATAAAAGTAGCAGCACAAATGAGGAAGTGTTATTCTTCTTTGTGTACGCTACTTTTTGTCTAGTTTGCGGGAACTTCAACACTAATCGCGTTCAAATTCCAGTTACATCCTTTAGTTTTTCTCGTAGTATCACAATTGAAGCAAATTTGAAAAACGGTTGATCTCATGAGATCCGCCGACAGTTTGCTTGAGGATAACTTATACGGTCTGCAAAAGAGAGGATTAAAAAATGGCAACTTTTAAAGTGAGACTGAAGAACGAAACTGAAGGTCTTGACCAAACCATCGAGGTTCCAGAGGATGAGTATATTCTAGACGCTGCTGAAGAAGCTGGTCTTGACCTACCTTATTCTTGTCGCGCTGGTGCTTGTTCTACCTGTGCTGGTAAGCTGATAACAGGTACTATTGACCAATCTGACCAGTCTTTCTTAGATGACGATCAAATCGAAGCTGGATATGTTTTGACTTGTGTGGCTTACCCAACTTCTGACTGCACAATCGAAACCCACAAAGAAGAAGAACTTTACTAAAAGTTTGGCGCTTCAGTAAGTCCCCGGTAAAAAGAAAAGCGATCGCACACGTTGTTTCATGAAGAGGGGAAAAGGGGAAAGGGGAAAGAGGAAGGGGTAAAGGTATGAAAATAAAATACAGATTTATTCACTGTTATTCTATTGCCCTTTACCCTTTAGCCTTTCCCCCTCTTTTTCAAGGCTTAATGTTGTTGCTCAGAATTTGAATTTGCGTGTCGGGATAGTAGAACTGGAGAATTTTGGCACTTGCCCAACCCAGTTTAGCTAAAGTTTGAGCGCCAGTTTGACTCAAACCAACTCCATGTCCTAAACCACCACCAACAAAAGCATATCCCCACAGAGTAGATTCCCCTTTATTCAAAGGTTGTAAATAAAAAAGTGTACTTCTGGGTGCGGCAAAGGCGCTGCGAACTTCATCTTTATATAAACTAAAAATACCAATATCAGTTTTGACATTTAGTTTGAGTATGCGTCCGCTTTGACTGCGCTCCACTACCGTCATCTCTTGAACGGTTTTAAACTTGGCAAAGGGACTCTTTTTCACTGTCAGAAATTTCTGCAAGCCTTTGGTAATGTCGTCTAGGCTACTTTCTTTCCGCCAGCGAAACAGGTCGCGATCGCTTTCGTTAAATCCTTCTTTGCGACTGATAAACCGCTGAAAGTTCTCTTCGTCAGCTAAACTCTCATCCGATAAACTCCAAAAATTAACTGCTGCATCCAGCACCGGACGTAAATATGGGCGATCGTCACCATTCCAAACATCGCTAAACGAAGCTGTTACACCGCCTGTGGTGGAAGAATATAATGCATCCACTAGCTCATTTTTATAAGTTAGTACCATCCCCCTTGTGGTGGCGATCGCTTTATCTGTGGCGGCAGAAACGTCATTCAGCCCATAATAAACTTGGCAGTGAGTGTCAGCACATAATTGATAATTATCTACTTCAAATCTCCGTACATTCCGCAAAACGTAAGTCCGCGCCAAAATCGCTTGTGCTTCTAGGGAGGCTACAGGCGCTGAATTGCCGATTTCATAAGGCACAACACCGCGCAAATACGCTTCTAAAGGCACTTCGTTGACTAAAGTGTAAGTACCATAGGCATTTGACTGTAACTCCAACCGACCTGGATAAAGACGCGCATTTTCTGGTTTTTTACCTTCACTCACCCGAATCAAGTTTTTATCGGTGCTAATTTCTAAATTATTTGGGTTGTAGCGCTTGCCATTTACTACCCAACTCACTCGCGGCACTTGTTTGAGAATTTGGGTGTCAATAAATACCGTAGTCGCCTTTGTATTTTTTTGCACGCTTTGCAATAACAAGCGCCGCAATAACGGAGTCTTGTATACATCACGTTTCGCCCAAACTTGCCAGCGTTCTGGCTGGGCTATTTCTACTTGTATTCCCTTTTTCCGCCAACCTTGGGCGTTATCTTCCGCAGTTTCAAAGGTACGGAAAGTGCCTAAAACTACTCTCTCCTCAACTATTGGTTGAGGTAAACCTTGCATAACTGTTTCCAGTTTTACCGGGTTTGCGGTAACTAGGGTTTGCTCTGTTTGGTTTGCCGTAAATTTCAGTTTTAAGCGATCGCCTTTTGTCGGCTCTAGTTGCAGCTGCTGTGTCGGTTTATCTCCAAATCGCTGCACAATCCCAATTCTTAATTCTACATCTTTTGTTTTGCTCCCAGGACTTGATGCGCCAGTCAGCCCCAATAAGCAAAATATCGTCAGTACTGTGTAAGAAAACCCCGATAAGGTGATTTTCATCGGAACTAACTTGATTCTGCTCCCAGTCAGACTTTGGGGTGAACGAACGATTTGCTTGACAATGTAGTGGTTTTGTCGCATAAGTTACCTAATGATATCATCGCTTGTTTTAATCAAAAACTTGCAAAACGAAGTCATAACGAATATGATTTATGTAGAAACACAAAAAAAGAAATAGACAAGGATATCCCTTATGGTTAGGGTACAAGAAATTCCACTAAATCAGATAAAACGTCCTTTACCCCGTGCCAACGATCCGCAAAAAGTGCAAGACTTAATGGAATCAATTGGTGCGATCGGGCAGCAAGAACCGATAGACGTCCTAGAAGTAGATGGACAGTATTATGGCTTTTCAGGTTGCCATCGTTACGAAGCTTGTCAGCGCTTAGGCAAAGAAACAGTCTTAGCCAGAGTCCGCAAAGCACCCAAGAGCGTTTTGAAAATGCACTTGGCGTAATGTTTAATGGTTGATAGTTGATAGTTGTTGGTTGTTGGTTGATGGTTAAGAGTCAAAATTTATCCACTAACCACCATCCACGCTCCAACGCTCCAACTATCCACCATCCACTAACCACTAACCCCTATCCAATAACCAATAATCCGGAGAATTTTATGCAAACGCAAGAAACACCCAAAAACGTAAATATCGGTATTAACGATACCAGTCGGGCTAAAATTGCCGATGGATTATCACATCTGTTAGCTGACACTTACACGCTGTATCTGAAAACTCACAACTTCCACTGGAATGTCAAAGGTCCGATGTTTCAAACTTTGCATCTCATGTTTGAGACACAGTATACAGAGTTAGCCCTAGCAGTTGATTTAATTGCCGAACGCATCAGAGCGCTGGGTTATCCTGCACCGGGAACTTACAGCGAATATGCCAAACTGAGTTCGATCGCAGAAACTCCAGGAGTTCCTAAAGCTACCGACATGATTCAGTTGTTAGTGGAAGGACAAGAAGCTGTAGTGCGAACTGCACGTTCTATTTTTCCTGTGGTGGAAGAAGTGAATGACGAACCTACAGCGGATTTGTTGACTCAACGGATGCAGATTCATGAAAAGACTGCTTGGATGTTGAGAAGTTTGCTGGAAGAGTAAAAATGGGGAATGGGGACTGGGGGAGATGAGGGAGATGAGGGAGATGAGGGAGATGAGGGAGATGAGGGAGATGAGGGAGATGGGGGAGATAAA
>CASBQA010000104.1 GCA_949127635.1 Nostocales cyanobacterium PMM_0069
GATTTATTCGCTGCCCCAAGTGAGAATCAATAATCTCAGGAATATATTCATAGAGGGATTTCGCCTGTGTCCCTGCTTGATTGCTTGTACCATCTAATACATTATTTAATAATTTAGCTGCGGTTAAGCCTCGAGCTTCTGGCGAAGCTGCTTTCATCAATTCTCCATAGAACTTGGGATTTTTGGATAGAGAAGATACGTGAACTGTATAACGCTGTGCCCAAAGCTTAACCAAGCGCTCAACAGAGGGACATTTAGAAGTGTTACTGGATAAAAGCATATTATTAGATTGCGATTAGCAACAGAAAATAATCTACAACTGTACTGCTGTACGGGTGCAATTATTGTGTTGTTTGTATAAATATTGTGGAGAAAAAAGTAATAATACTATGTAGTTCGCTCTCGTGTTAGAGACACAATTGCGGAATCTACGGTTAATTAATATGACACAAGTTTCTTTAGTTGATTTGATTGCTGGTGCCCGTGCTGGCTTTTTAGTAAGCTTTCCTACAGATACTGTTCCCGCACTCGCAGCGTTACCAGAAAAAGCAGAATTAATTTTTGCAACGAAGCAACGCAGCCAAGATAAACCGTTGATTTTGATGGCAGCGGATGCAGAAGATTTGTGGTCTTATGTTGTAGGTAGTGATGAAGAGTATAAAATTTGGCGCTCAGTCATGAATAAGTATTTGCCGGGAGCGTTGACATTGGTGCTACCAGCGTCAGAATGTGTGCCAAAAGAAATGAATCCTACAGACTCAATGACAATTGGGATACGAGTGCCGAAGAGTGCGATCGCTCAAAATATTTTGGCGCAAACAGGTCCCCTTGCCACTACAAGCGCTAATGTATCAGGTCAACCTGCTTTGCAGACAATAACCGAAATTGCGGCTCAGTTTCCGGATGTTCTGACTTTAGCAGAAACAGAATGCCAGGGAGAAATACCAGGAATCGGTGTACCTTCGACTGTTGCTAAATGGACTGGTAGCAATTGGCAAATTTTGCGACAAGGAGCACTGATGTTAGATTTATAAGCCAATACAATTGGTGTTAAGGAATTGTGGTAAAAAATCGTATGCATGTAGAGAGGTAGCACTTGCTAGTCTCTACGAGTATTTGGGGCTTAATTGAAAAGATGTTTTAGTATATTTTTTTACTTAAAATTATTCTGACTCCTGAATTCTGACTTATGTGATATATTTGGGCTAAATTTTGGTAGTGAGAAGTTAGAATTTCCCCAAGGAAGTCAGAATCAAGGAGTATGCTGAATATAAAAACTGCTGATTTTTTTCTTCAAATTTCAAATAAATTAGGACTTACGTACTCGTTACCAGAAAACAAAACTTATACTAAGTTGCGTTCTCTTGTGGTATGGCAGAGTCCATGAGATTGCTTCCTGCGTCGCAATAACGGAGTACTATTTTTGAATGCAATTTAGTATTAAACCTTAAACTTGGGAATTTTGCTTCGCTTTTCTTGATAGTTAATTAATAACTTGATATTGCCAAATTTATGGATTGGAGTAACTGGGTATATTTGGGAGTGGGAATAGTATTGGGGCTGAGTTTGAGTGTGTTATTTGCACGACGCGAAACCTCTTCTAGCCCATCTGTAGTGCTTGAGAAACAGGATGTATCAGCACTTGAGCAAGAAATGAAGCGTCTAATGCTGGCTGATCAAATGGCAAAAGAAATGAGCCAGTTTAAAGCCGGATTTTTAGCACGGACTACCCATGAATTGCGATCGCCTCTTAATGGTTTAATTGGTTTACATCAGTTAATTTTGTCAGATTTATGTGAAGATGCGGCGGAGGAACGAGAATTTATCGCCCAAGCTCACGAACGAGCGCTAAAGTTACTTAAGTTAATTGATGAAATTCTCAAAGTCTCCAGGACAGAATATGGTAGCTACAAATTAGATATTCAGCCCCAATCTTTAGCGGAAGTTTTGCAGGAAGTTCATAGCTTAACTTATATGCTGGCGGCAAATCGCAATTTAACCTTGCAACTTTTGCCACCCGATCCAGAAATTTATGTTTTGTCAGATCCCCGCTGGTTAAGGCAAGTATTGCTAAATTTAGTAGATACTTCGATTACTCAGATGGAGGAAGGCAGTATTTCTATTTCAACTGCTTTTTCACCTACAAGTAAATTTATTCATGTTTACTTGGATCTACCAACTAGTGCTATCCCTACAAGTGAGCCAATAGATTTAATTAAATCTGAATATAAACTGCCTGATACTGACAAGCAAAATGCTCCTTTTTCGCCAGGAATGAGGCTATTACTAAATCAAACTTTGTTGGAAGTTATGGGGGGAAAGTTAGAAATTGTTTCTTCTGTTATGAATGAATCAAATGAGAATTATAGCAGGTTACAAGTTTCTATCCCCCTTATGATTCCTGAAGCTGGATTTCTGGAGTCGGCAAATTAAGGTTAGGTTGGTTGTATAACACCATCGTAGTGCTGCAATTGCTCTGGAAACCAATTTTTTTGTAGAATCCCTGTTGGTGTGTTGTCATCAGGTACACGCGCTCAACTCTGTGCATGTGCGGATGACTCAAAACCGTTTCTACCAGTTTGCTTCCCAGTCCAGTACCGCGATAGTCTGGGTGAATCACAACATCCCAAATTGTGGCACGATAAATACCATCGGAAGTTGCTCTAGCAAAGCCAATTAATCGTTCTTGATTGCGAATGCTAATTACTGGTTGACTGTTAGTAATGGCTATCTCCATATCTTCTATACTGCGCTTTTTTGCCCAGAAAGCAGCAATATTAAATAGCTCTTGGAGTTGGTAAAGGTCAATTTCCGACTTGCGATCGCTAAATTGAACTTCAGCATAATTCATGGCATCGCACCCAATTTCAACGGTATATTTGTTGCTATCGTTAACTCATATTATGGAAGTGCAAATCACACATACTGTAAAGTAAAGACGTTCCACCGGAACGTCTCTACGACGGTTGCGACGTTTTTGTTACTGTTAATTAAATGGACATCATATCAGGTTTTTTAAGATAACTATAGTAGTATATAAAATTGAAAACAATTTATACTGACTATCTTGAAGTCAGATTTTTCTATATATCGCCTCTAGGGTATATATTCCAACTATTTTAAAATTTTATACTTCAAGATTTATTGACAAATCCACTTCCACAGTGGATGACTCGATCCTTGCTGACGTATCCGACAAACTTGTTTTTCTAAACGTTGCTGTTCTTGGTGTGGTAAACCCATTAAGATATTCCGACTTTGCCAAACTAAAACAGCAGCAGTCATCCCGATACAAAAAGCTAAACCAATAGTAGAGAATGGATGATAAAAAAGCCCATATCGCACCGCTATCCAGGTAAAATATTGTCGCCACAGAACAATTTCTTCACGCAAAGACCACAAGCAAATCGGTGCAAGGGTGAGCCACAAAAATAGGCAGAACAACCATCTACCATATACTGTCAATCGGTGTAGCTTTTCTACTTGTAGAGCAAAAGATGCATCTGTTATTGGCGGTTTTTCAAATTGATCCATAGGCTAAAAAAATGGGGAGGAGGGGAAGAGGGGAGACAAGGATAACTATTGACTATTGACTATTGACTATTGACTAACTTTCACCTTTATGCATCCACTGTTTCTGTGGTGGGTGTAGATGAATCGGTGCGTTCTCGCCACCAAGCTAAAAGAGTACTGGCGATGAATATACTAGAATAAGCCCCCATTGTAAAGCCAATAATCAAGGCTAGGGCGAAGTTATGCAAAGTTTCCCCACCAAATAGAAAGATAGAAAATAATGTCAGCAACACGGTTAAAGTTGTGTTGATTGACCGTGCTAAGGTTTGGTTTACTGCATCGTCTACAATATCATTAATTGGTCGATTAGGATTAGTTTTGACGGTTTCGCGAATGCGATCGTAAATGACTACTGTATCATTGACTGAAAAACCTGTAATTGTTAACAAGGCAACAATGAACAGACTATCAACTTCAATGCCAAATACCAAACCGAAAATGGAAAACATCCCTACTGTAATCAAGATGTCGTGAAACAAAGCAACAATCGCAAATATGGCATAGTCTAACTGAAAGCGGAAGCTCATGTAGACGGTGATGCCAACAAAGGAAACGAGGAGAGCTAATAAACCAGACCTAAATAGTTCTCCCCCTAATGTAGGACCTACGGAGTCAAGTTGATTTTTTTGCGGGTCAAAAACGCCGATTTTTTCGCTTAAGGCGTTTTGTAATTTGCTGCGTTGATCGACATTCAAATCTTTTGTGCGAATTGTTACGCCATTCTCACCAGCAACTTGAATGCTACTATCGCCTATTCCCTGTTCTTTGGCTACTTCCCGAACAACGGTAATATCAATTGGTTTATCGCAATTACCGGGTTTTGTACAATCGCGTTCAAATTGTAAGCGCGTACCACCGATAAAATCCAAACTGGGACGCAGTGGTGCTTTGATTCCCGGAGTTTGCCAAGAAATCACCATTGAGATGAGACCACTGAGGATAATGAGAGAAGAAACAGTCCACCAAAGCGATCGCGATTTATTTATACTTAGTTTCATTGAGCTACTTCTGCCTTATTCGAGTTTGGCAGGTTAGGAGAGAAAAGTTCTGGCTTCTTCAATGCGGGAATTGAAATTGCCAAAAACAAAAGTGTCCGACTACAGGTAATCGCTGTAAACATACTAACTGCTACACCTAAAGCCAAAGTTAGGGCAAAGCCTTTGACTAACCCAGACCCCAGCCAGAACAAAGCAGCACAAGCAATCCATGTCGTCACATTACTATCTAAAATACTAGAAAATGCTCGATAAAAACCAGATTCTACAGAACGATACAACTTTTTACCTGATTGTAATTCTTCCCGCGTGCGTTCAAAAATTAGTACGTTAGCATCAACAGCCATACCAATACTGAGAATAAATCCGGCGATACCGGGCAGTGTCAGAGTGATACCTAACAAAGCAAAGCAAGCCCAAGTCAGCAAAGAGTAGATTACTAAGGATATGTCGGCAATAAATCCTGGTAGTCGATAGTACACCACCATAAAAATTAATACTAAACTCAGACCACCGATGCCAGCATAAATACTGCGTTGAATGCTGTCTTTAC
Organism: Nostocales cyanobacterium PMM_0069; assembly: GCA_949127635.1. Taxonomy (GTDB): domain Bacteria; phylum Cyanobacteriota; class Cyanobacteriia; order Cyanobacteriales; family Nostocaceae; genus Hassallia. The sequence goes on from CASBQA010000104.1 coordinate 5,122, forward strand.
CCAAGGTTGCACCGACTGTGCGTCTTTCAGCGATTTCTACTGGTACGGGTAATGCACCACCGCGTAATTGTACACCTAAATCGTTCGCTTCTTGTGTGGTAAATCTACCTGTAATTACAGCAGAACCACCGCTAATACCTGCGGCTGCAAATTCTGGACCAACGGTAGGAGTGCTAATCGCTTCATTATCCAAAAATATACCAATACTGCGACCAGTACCGGCGAGGCTTTTTGTCAGTTGGGCAAATAATTCCCCACCCTTAGTATCAAAGCGAATGGCAACATTCCAGTTGCTGTTTTGAGTGGGTTCACCGTAGGCATCTTTGAGGAATTTACCAGTTAAAGGCGGGTTGGTACTTTCAAATAATTCAGCGATCGCTTGATTATTATTTTTTAACTCTTCTTTATTTTTCGCAATGGCGGCTGGATCTTTAGTTTTGATCAATTCTTGTTGTTTTGCTTTTAATTCTTCTTTCGATCTTTGAAAAGCAAACAATTGAGTTTCTGTACCGGCTTTTTGCAGACGGAATTCTAGCTGTGCAGTACCTCCGAGAACTCGTTCTGCTTGTTCTGGGTCGTTAACTCCCGGTAGTTGCACTAAAATTTTATCTGAACCCACCGTTTGAATCACCGGCTCAGAAACACCAAGTCCGTTGATACGTCCTTCAACTACTTTTTTCACCGCTTCCAATTCGCGTTCGGTGATTTGCTTAATCTCCGCTGTTGGTTTCACCTGAATTGTTAGCTGTGAACCTCCGCGTAAATCCAATCCTAGCGGAATCGGAATTGTCGCAATCACCGTAATTGCGGCAATTACCATAACTAAAATCAAGGCTAATAGCGATCGCTGTCTTTGCATACCATAACTCGCAACTGACAAAGGCTATGATAGCGCTATTTGATGGAGTTATGAGTTATCAGTCAAGAGTCAACGGTCAATAGTCAACGGTCAATAGTCAAGAACAGTTTCTTTGGACTCTTGATACCAGGTTGCACATTATAACCTCACCCCGATAAAGCTGTGCTTTATCTCCCCTCTCCTTATTAAGGAGAGGGGGTAGGGGAGCCAGTGCATTGCGGGGGTTCCCCCCGTTGTAGCAC
>CASBQA010000105.1 GCA_949127635.1 Nostocales cyanobacterium PMM_0069
CCCCAGTCCCCAATTCAATATGTGTCTTTTGTAATCAGTGTGAAACCTTGGGTTTCGTCAATTCGCTTCACTGATTCTAAATGGAGATTTTTCAGAGCAGATGCATCGAGTAAAAAGTAGGGTTGCTCGTTGTATTGCCAATAATATTTTAGTTCAGCACCAGAAGCGGGTATAATGTTGCGATCGCTATAAAAATTCAATGACGGGCGATTATACGGAAAAGATGTATAAATCTTTCTGACTGTAGGTTTTGCCCGCTGAATCATCACAGCAACTGGTTTAACAGGATAAGCTTCTTCTAATTCCCAAACCCAATAGTTTGATTTCATCAACAGCAGCAGGGAAATATAACTTCCCCAAAACAAAATTTTCAGGAATTGTCCGTCACCTCGCTCTGCTAAAATAGCTGAAGCAGCCATAGTTACAGCTACAGCAGCAAAAATCATCTGTAAGTCAGATTTACCTGTTGTACCCCAACTGTAATAAATGCTGCCAGCAGAAGCTACTACAGCTAGTAATGAAAAACTAGCTACCCAAGCGCGGGGATAAGATGATTGTAAAGATGGATTTTCTGTCTCTGCCAACAACGCACCAAAAGCTAAAGCTAAACTAGGGTAAATTGGAAAGACATACCAAGGTAATTTAGTTCCCATGAGGGAAATAGCTAGGAGGTAAACACCACTCCACACCAGTACAAGTTTTGCCCAGCTAAGATTGCGATTTTCCCAAATTAAGCGTAACGCTTGCGGCAAAAACATCAGCCAGGGCCATGCGTACTTGAAAATTTCTAACAAATAGTACCAGGGTGGTCCAGAATGATTCTCAACATTTGTGTTAATGCGGTTGAGGGATTGACCCATGATACCAATGCGGGCGAAACTTTCACCATAATGTATCCACTGGGAAGCAGACCAGAAAAAAATCGGTATACTGCCAATGATGATGGCTATCCACATATACCAACTACTGAGAAGTCGCGGGGTATCCCACAGAAGAAATATAAAGGCGATCGCTCCTAATAATATGCCTAACATACCTTTCGTTAGACAAATTAAGCCAAAACCGATGCCGATACCCAGACAATATCGCAAATCTCGACGCGATCGCAATACACACAACATCATCAGCATAAAAAAGCAGATTACCGCACCATCTAACATCGCCAAGCGTCCATGACGCACTACCGGCAACATCGTTAGATAAATCAAAGCACTGTAAATCGCTGCCCAACGTTGGCGAAATATCTCTCTACCAATGCAATACAACAAAGGTACAGAAATAGCTGTTAACATTGCTCCTGGTAAGCGCGTAGTCCACTCATTTACGCCCAACAGCGAATAAGTCCAGGCAATCAGCAAATGCATCAGCGGGGGTTTATTGTGATATGGTACACCTCCTAGCATCGGGTAAAGCCAACGCATTGAACCAGCCGGCGCACGCCAAATTTCACGGGCAACTTGTGCCACAGTACCTTCATCCCAATCTCGCAGTGGCAATTCCCCAAGATTTATGCTAAAGAGTAACACCGCTGCCAACAACAGCACTATTACCCATCCCCAATCAATCCTTTTCTCAACCACGCGATATTTTTTTTCTAGACGAGTCCAAGTAAAGCTTCCTTCTTGCATAATCTAGGATAATCATTTGAAAAGCACACTTTGATTACACTCCAGACGTTTTGGAGTCTTCAATGTTGCCACAGGACTTAACAAGCACAGGAGATGAAGAATTCCTAAATTTAAAATTAGCTCATATTTGCGCGATCGCGAATAATCTTTTTTAACAATTTATTCTCAGATTTTTTTAAAATTATTTAACAAATATTTCCCGGAAAAAACTGATACACATAATACAATACACAATATATTACCGCTATTGGAGAGCCAATCAATGAATCTACCTGTTATTTTCGATTTGGCGTTAGGTTTAGTATTTACTTACTTAATTTTAAGTTTATTAGCCTCAGAAATTCAGGAATTGATTGCCACTGTGTTGCAATGGCGAGCTGAACACTTAAAAAGATCAGTCGAAATCTTTTTAGCTGGTGATGTTGAGGACTCAGAAAAACCTCATGTGATTGAACTAGCTAATAGTATTTATTCTCATCCTTTAGTAAAAAATATTAACCAAGAAGCTAAAGGATTTCTTGCCAAGTTACCGCGCAGACTTACTTGGGGAATTGGCTCATTATATCGTTCAGTAAAAACAGCGCGACCAGGAGGTGACAAAGATGAAACTATTTTTGGAGAGAAAAAAGTTAGTGGTCCTTCTTACATTCCTTCAGATATATTTGCGACTACGTTAATGGAAAGCTTGCAATTACCGACGCTGGTTCAAACATTAACTCAATCCCGAATCGAAAAATTTAAAAATGATCAATTAAAGAAAATACAAGAAGTTGTAGACGAATTGAAATCCCAGACAAAGAATGATGAAGCATTTTTTCCATTTGTTAATTCTATCTCTGACCAATTTGATGAAACAAGATGCGATTTTAACCAAATTGTAGAAAATTTTCAAAATCAAAAAGCTAACTTGAATACTAGTGTTACTCGCTTGGGAGAAAGTCTGGATAGATATATAGAAGTTTTTCAGACAGATATGCCAAAACAGGATTTATTTGAAAAAGCATTGCGAAAAATAAAATTTATCAAAAAAGATATTTTTGCAGATATTGAACAGGCAATTTTGTTAGGAGGTTTAAGACCTAATATCAATGAAGTTGTCGAAACTATTAGAAGAGGTAGTGGTGTTTATAACGAACTTAAAGAAGCTGTCAAAGATAAAGATAGCGCTACCAATGAAGGAATTAGAAATGTAGTTAAAACTATAGATTTAATTGACAAACTACCAAAATCTGTTGTGGAAAATATTACTCTTTTAGCAAAACGTGCCCAGTCAAGGATTCAAACTACAGAAGAAGGTATTCATACATTACAAAAAGAAATTGAACGCACTTTTGATAGCTCAATGGAACGAGCTTCTGGTGTTTATAAGCGTAATGCTAAAGGTGTAGCGATTATGCTGGGCTTGAGTCTTGCTATTATCTTTAATGCGGATGCATTTCACATGATTAGTAGATTATCAAAAGATTCGGCTTTACGAGAAACAATTGCTAATAATGCGGGAAACATATTATTCATAAATCCAAATAATCAGGCGATCGCCAATCCAAATTCTGAGGGAGAACCAGATAAGAGTGCAACCCTAGATAGAATAAGAGACCAAGCTGATAGGGCTTTAGACAACGTTGCTTTACCGATTGGTTGGTCTGATGTTAATTTAGATCAGCAACTTGCTTGGACATCTAAGAAAAACGAAAGTTTCCCTTTCTTGAAAATTTTAACTATGCTTCCTGGTTGGATTTTAAGTGGTATTGCTATTTCGATGGGTGCGCCTTTTTGGTTCGATTTACTTGGTAAGTTTGTGAATGTGCGTAATGCGGGGAAACGACCTGCATCTTCTTCTAGAAGGGAAGATGATGAGACGGGAAATCGCTAAAGCGATTACTACGTAGTTAAAAAATAAATATGATTTGCAGTTGCCAATTTTGATTTTGGCGAATAATCTCAATTTGCCGAATGAATTCTCGCAGATAAAATCGTCGCTCGGCTTCTGATAAGTCTAACCAAAATTGGGGAATGGAAACAGCTTGAGCAACTGAAAGTAAGTTGACGGGGGGAAGTGTTGCTAGTTTTGCTTGGAGTGCAGAAATTTCTGTACGCAGTTTGTACGCTCTTAATTTTGCTGTTTCTGCATCTAAAATTCCGGTTTCTACTAAGGTGGCTAGCTGTTCGAGGATTTGTTGCTGCCGATCGCTCTTTTCCCCTAAACTATTTTTAACGGCATCTAATTGAGGAAAATTCATCTTCGCTACTGCACTCGGTAAGTCACGACAAACCGCTTCAATTGTCTTTGACAAAATTTGTGCGTAGGGAATAGCCCGACATTTTGGGCTTTTGGCGCAGCTAATTGGACGTAAATAAAGATACTCTTTATCTTGGTTACGCTGAGTTACACGGGTAACTGTCATATGCGATTCGCACTCGCCACAGATAACCAAACCCGCTAGAGAACGCGGTGCACTTGCACTTCGAGATGGCAAACGGCTATTGCGGCGTAAAAGTCGGTCAATTTGCGCCGCCTCTTCTTTAGTAATAATTGGCACATGTGTATCCGAAATAATTTCCCTGTTCTGATAAGCCGTATCGCCGCGATATACTGGATTTGTCAGCCAGCGGCGCCCAGTGGTGACAGAGATTTTCTTCGCATATTTTTTCGCTAGATAACGCACTGCTCCCCGCAGAGAACCGTAAAGGAGAAAGTTATCAAAAAAATCTTTGACTACTGGGGAAGTACTACGATCAACAATGTATTTTCCATTACCTCTGCGATAGCCATAGGGTGCTTTACCTGGTGGTGGCGCAGCCTCCAAACGATTGCGGGCGTGTCCTTGACGGATGCGACGGCTGCGTTGCTGGCGCTGAATTTCGTGTAGCAATTTGAATAAGTCAGCGCGAAAATTGGGAGTTTCTGAAGAGTAAGCTTGTTCAGTGGCAATTATTGCTATTCCCATCGCTTCGAGTTGCGTTAAGCGATCGCTCACTTGTTCTGTATTATCTCCCAACTCCTCCAATCGGCGAATCAGGAGATAATTTGCTGGTTCGGTTTGACAATCAGTGAGTAATTCTTGTAATTGCGATCGCTTACCCAAATCCTCATAAACTCGATCCACTTCCCATCCCCAACTATGAGGATCAAGTGCGGGTTCTAGTAAAGGGTCAGTGTAAGTGTAAGCGATAATTTTCATAGAATTTGGAGTCAGAAGTTAGGAGTTAGGGGTTAGGAGTCAAAAGTCACTCATATTGACCATTGACCATTGACTCTTAACTCTTGTCCCCCTTGTCTCCCCATCTC
>CASBQA010000106.1 GCA_949127635.1 Nostocales cyanobacterium PMM_0069
ACCTGCACCTCCTACACCGACTAACTTTAATAAATTACGACGTCCAACAAATCCATTAATTCGGCTCATGAAATCACCTTAATTTGATACACAGAATTTATCCCAAGTTGGTATACAAATAAACTTCATCCTCATTTGCATCTTTGCATCCCAATAGACATAGGGATGCAAAGATGCTATGAGTCAGGAAAAATCAAAGTATTACTGCAACTGAGTAAGTAAAATATTTTTGTTATTTCCACTGACTATACCAAAATCAGGTATAACAATTGAAGTTTTCAGCTATAGAAGTATGTCTAGCCTGACTGTGGTGTTTCTCTATGGTTCGCGATCGCTAAAATTATTGCCAATAATATAAAATAAGATAATTGACTGTTAACAGCGAAAATTAACAGTCAACAATTCTATGAATAAATTAATCTGACAAAATCACGTAATAACAGTTACTCTGCCAGTATCAATATCGTAACAAGCTCCAACTATTTTGAGTTTGCCAACGCTTACCAATTTCGCTAAAATCGTTGATTTTTTCGCCAATTCTTCAACCTGATATTGGATATTGGCAAGAACCGCATCCTCTTCGATGTTGCCGGTTGTTAATTTTACCTTTTCCACGGCTGGTTTAATGCTCTCAACAACAAAGCCAATTTTCCCCGGAAGTGCCTCGTTTTTGATTGCCTCCGCAACTGCACCGCATCTTCTATGACCTAAAATCAGGATTAGCTGAGAACCCAATACTGTTGTAGAATATTCTAGGCTGCCTGTAACTAAATCATTGACGACATTACCAGCGACTCGCACCACGAATAAATTTCCAAGTCCTTGATCGAAGATAATTTCTGGTGGTACTCTAGAATCTGCACAGCCCAATACAGATGCAAAGGGATGCTGTGTTAAGATGAGCGATCGCAAACGTTCCAAACTTTGGTCTGGATAATTACGTTTTTGCTTTACAAATCGTTTATTTCCATCTACCAATCGCCTTAAAGCTACATCAGGAATTACTGGATTAGGATTGACTGGATGAGCATCAGCAACTACAGTTTGTCCATTAACAGCTTGCTGTGTATCCCAAAGCAGTCTAAAACTCGTAGCCATACCAAAGCCTACCATAGCTGCCAGCTTCAAGACATGACGACGCCCGACAAATCCATTAATTCGACTCATCAATCTACCTGACAAAAGCTTGGTCATTGCCAGGAACATATCAAAGTTAAGAGGGATGTGAGAGTACCTTCTTACACGGTTTAAGAGTCATTTAATTTTTACGAGTTGGTAGATGGTTGTTGGTAGTTACAGCAGATTGCGTTTTTATAGAATACACGTAGAGACGTTCCGACGGAACGTCTCTACAAAGTTGTTAGTAGATGGTTGTTGGTTGATAGTTGTTTTAGTCACCACTATCAACTATCCACTATCCACTATTATGCCTAATGCCTTTTTCCAGCACCAAGATACAATTCACCGACTTTAGGATCGTTTAACAAGTCTTGACCGACGCCTGTAATCGCATCACGTCCAGATTCTAGCACACAACCCCGATGAGCCATTTCCAGGGCTTTACGAGCGTTTTGCTCTACTAATACGATCGCTGTACCACTTTGATTAATTTGTTTAATCTGGTCAAAAACTTGCGTTACCAAAATGGGAGATAATGCTGCTGAAGGTTCATCTAATAGCAGCAAACTCGGTTCTAACATCAAAGCTTTGCCCATTGCTAACATTTGACGTTCCCCTCCAGAAAGGGTGCCGGCACGTTGACGACGGCGATCGCTTAATCTGGGAAACATGTTAAATATTTTATCTTTCAATGGCTTTAAAGCAACGTTCAGGACAAAAGCCCCCATTTCTAGGTTCTCTTCCACACTGAGGGAGGGGAAAACGTTAGCGATTTGCGGTACGTAGCACATTCCCCGCTGCACAATTTGATTAGACTTCAATCCGGCGATATTTTCACCTTTAAACGTAATTGTACCTGTATGAGGTGTCAAAAGTCCAAAAATCGTTTTTGCCAAAGTGGATTTACCAGCACCGTTGGGACCAATTACTGTAACTAATTCCCCAGCTTCTACCCGAAAATTTACACCTTGCAGAATATCGACATCTTTAATATATCCAGCGCGGACATTTTTAACTTCTAGCAAATAGTCATTGGTCATTGGTCAAAAGTCAAGAGTCATTGGTCAAGAGTCAAGAGTCAATGGTCAATGGTCAAAATATCTTGGACTTTAGACTTTAGACTATTGACTCTTGACTATTATGGCGTTTTCTGTAAATCCGGTCTTTCTTCGGGAACGATCGCTCCTTCTACTGGGCATACTTGAAGACATATACCACAATCGATGCAGGTAGCAAAGTCAATCCAATACCAATCTGTTCCCTTGGTGTTTTTGCCAGGTCCCGGATGAATGCAAGCTACTGGACAAGCATTTACGCAATCTGCGACACCTTCACAGACATTAGTAACAATTGTATGCGGCATAGTTCCCCTCTTTGGATCGCTCATAGCTGTATTTAATCAGCTATTTATAGCCTAGCAACAATACTTAATCATCAATCCAATGTCTAAAGTCCAAAGTCAAGAGTCAAAAGTTGAAAGTCCAAAGTCAAGAGTCAAAAGTCCAAGATATTTTGATC
>CASBQA010000107.1 GCA_949127635.1 Nostocales cyanobacterium PMM_0069
GCACTGAGCTTGTCGAAGTGTCCCTAATCCCCAGCATAAACTGCGATCGCGTGCGGTACTTTACGCTTTGTTGAAATCAAAGAATTTCCATTTACGATCAAAAATGTGCTTCCACCACCGTCAAGCATCGCAGTTGCACTTGCACCAAACCCCGTGAGAACATTAGATGCATCAATCTGACGCGCATAACTACTCGAATAAAAAATCACAGTTTCTTTTGTACCATTGCCGTCATTATCTCGCACTCCAACAAAGGTTCTCGGTAAATAACTCAAAGGAGATTTATTTGCCACCGCATCAAGGGCACCTACTACCTCCAGTGTTGAATCGAAAGTCTCTTTCGCATAACTTTGGATATTAGCAATTCCTTTGTCGGGGTTGAAAGAAAACGTGCGAATCTGTCCGGGGTATTCTTTAGCGATCGCATAACCGTAACTAATCGTACTACCACCCAACTTCAACCCGAACGCAATACCCGTTGGATCGTCATTTGTAGAAAAGAAGGAAGCATTGACAACAACTATTACCTTTCGCGTTGATGTATTTTCTTTAACAGCATCTTGCCAAAATTCAGAGGACAATTTTCTCTTCACCATCCCATTAGGTGTACCCTCGGCTGTACCTATTAAATTGCGTATAGTCCCCTTTTCTAAGTTGACAATAGTAACATAATCTGAATTTCTATTTGCGTAAGTCCTGTGATAAACTTGCAAACCTGTTTCCGAAAGCATCAATTTGAAGCCTTTGGAAATTGGTAAAGCCTGCGCTGTATAAAATTGGAGTGTGATTACAATCACAGTAGTTGCCAAACTTAAAGACAGCAACTTTCTACTTTTGGCTAAGAAATTCCCACCCCCGAAAAGTTTATTCATGATTTATCGCAAACAAAGCGGTTTAGTTAAATCAAAACCCGCACAAGTAATTTTATGCGGGTTAATACTAAATGAAATGTTTAATCATTTCAACAAATAACACTTATTCGTGCATCATTACTAGATTTGGGTTTAACTGTAATTTCTATATCATTTCCTAAAGTATTGAGATATCTAAACATTCTTTCAAGAGAAAAACCTGTCAATTTACCTTTCATCAAAGCAGAAATTTTAGGTTGGTCAATTCCTAGTAATTTAGCAGCGTCAGCTTGAGTTATATTACGTGCAGCAATAAAAGCACTAATTTTACGTGCAAGTTCTGCTTTTACAAGCATTTCATCTGAATTATTAAAACCTAAATCAGCAAATACGTTTCCACTACTAGTTTTTACATCAGTATTTAGTATCATGGTTCTATCTCTTTGTCTTGTAGATACGTTTGATTGTGATGCTCTTTTGCTCTTTGGAATCTTGCTTCAATTAGATTAATGTCTTGTTTAGGTGTAGCAATACCATGTTTTGATTTTTTCTGAAATACATGCAAAACGTAAACTGCTTTTTTCAATTTCACAGTATATACTGCACGATATGTATCACCATCAAAATCTTCTACGACCTCTAGTACACTTGCACCTTTGAACCCTTTTAAGGGTTTTGTATCAGGATGTTTATCGCCTACTTGAGCTAAGTACAGGGCATACCCTATTTGCTCTTGCACCTCATCAGGAAACTTTTTAAGGTCTTCTAGAGAGGTTCCCATCCATTCCAATGGTTTTAATTCTTCTGATTGCAAAAGCTTTATTCAATTTCTACTCACACCTTAGTTACACCTTACTTATCTTTTATTATGCTAGTTTTGGCATAATCTGTCAATACTACCTGTAACCTATAGATCGCAGGGTTTACAAAAGCGCGTTAAAATGGTTATGTTTTCATCACAATTGCTCAAAGATTTCTATCTCATGATATTGACAAGTTTCTCCGTCTTGTGAAATGAAACAGCCCTGCTCTTTTAGGGTGAGGGCTTTTTCCCATTGCCCAACCTTAATTTTACCAACCTACTCAATGCAAAAATATCTGGCTGAGTTAGGAAACACAACTGATAATAGGCTAGTCTGTTGTTCAACAGAAGGCTTAAGATTTTTTGTGTAATATGAGTATCGACGATCGCCCCACTAACTCTCAAAATAAGTTGCTCTGTTTTTCTCTCAAAGGCTTAAAACCTTATCGCCGTGCAGTTGGTTTATTCATGGGGATGTTTGCTGCTTTGCCAGTCGTAGCATTGCCTGTAAATGCCCTGCAAGTAAAAGTTACACCAACTAAACCCGATTTAGGCGATACCCTATCAGTAATAATTAATTTAGATAATCCGGCTAATGGTAGTAATCCTACGGTAACTAGTGGAGAAAAAACTTACCCAGCATTTGAAATTGCCCCCAATCAATATCGCGCTTTTGTGCCGACAACACCGTTAGAAAGCGCAGGAAATAGAACATTTCGAGTTTCTGGGGATGGTCAGGAACAAAACTTGTCTGTGCCGGTGGGCGATCGCAAATTTCCCGTACAACGAATTAATCTACCACCTGGAAAAGCCGGAATCGATGCCACAGAATACGAACTCAAGCGGGTAGCGGCTTTCAAAGCATTAATGACACCAGAAAAATATTGGAATGGTGCTTTTGTCAAGCCAAACGGCGGAAGAGTTTCTACAATTTATGGTGTACGCCGCTACTATAATGGTAAATTTGCAAAGGACTATTACCATCGTGGCGTTGACTACGCTGGTGCAGAGGGTTCGCCCGTCGTTGCTCCAGCCGGTGGACGAGTCGCTTTGGTTGGTAGAGTATCCGAAGGTTTCCGGATTCACGGTAACGTAGTCGGGATTGACCACGGTCAAGGAGTAACCAGCATTTTTATGCACCTGAGTCGAATCAATGTTAAAGAAGGCGATATGGTGCAACCTGGTCAAGTGATTGGTGCAGTCGGATCAACAGGCGCTGCTACAGGTCCACATTTACACTGGGGATTATATGTCAACGGGCAATCTGTTGACCCAACACCCTGGCGAACTCCTGGAGTTCAATAGCCCAAACGCGATCGTCCGTATGAAGACGTGGCATTTTTTTCAAAAATGCCTGCCCCGGAGCGATCGCAACGGGGCAACCGCACTTCGCGATCGCCCCTTGGCTTTATTGACGCACCAAGAAAAGCGATCGCCCATGTCTTTACGTAATATATTTATGCAATTTGTTTGCATTTTGCCAACAATTAGGCAAAATAAAATTGATTGATTTACTACCGTCTCTACCTTGCCTGGTGGCGTAAAAATAATAAGCCTTATGAGTAGTATCGAAAAAATTGTAGAACAATGTCTCCAGGATGGTTATCTCACACCAGCTATGGAAGCAGAAGTCGGGCGAATCTGTGATAACGCCAGCGAACTTTCAATTGAAGAGTACATGGCATTAGATAAGCTAATGGGAGCGCTATTGACTGGTGAGGTAGAGGCGGTACCTCGCAAAGAATTCATTAATGTTATGGAAGAATTGGTACTGACCGAGGCGATCGCCAGAATAGCAGAAATTGAAGCTACTAGCGAAAGTTCTGTTGAAGTCGGAGATATTGCCGCTTATGCTCTCAACCGTCTTCCTCCCCTATATGCAACCACAGAAGAAGGTGCTAGCTATCAGCGCAAACGCGCTCAGGAAGAACTTCAGCAATTAATTGCCCAGCAAATAGATGAGGCGATTTCCCGTTATTTGGATCGACCGAATTTCTTCCCAGAACGGCAAGCCATAAACAAAAATACTAGTAATGGCATTCTGGAACAAGTCAGCACTTTACTTCAGGCATGTGCGCCTAACTTTGAACAAAAATAATAGCAAGAGTCAACAGTCAACAGTCAAAAGTTAATAGTCCAAAGTCAACAGTCCAAAGTCAACAGTCCATTAGCTGTTGACTATTGACTATTGACTCTAAACTTGTTATTGCCGTACTATCACAGTTGTCCCCAAACCCACCTGCTTGTATAGCATTTGCACATCAGGATTACGCATTCTTAAGCACCCGTGAGATATAGCAGTTCCTATCACCTCAACATCTGGTGTGCCGTGAAAACCAATTTGATTGCGTCCATCTGACCAAAAACCAATCCATCTATCTCCCAAAGGGCTATTAGTACCTGCCGCAAACACTTTGCCTGTAATCGGGTGACGCCATGCGGGATAGTATTGCATATGCATCACTTGGAAAGAACCTGTGGGTGTTTCCCAACCC